>NZ_QTMH01000006.1:134542-290790 GCF_003603065.1 Bacteroides sp. AF20-13LB | reverse complement strand
ATGTTTTAAGGGGGCAGAATCGCTTGGTTTTAGGGGGCAGCTTACACTGGATTTTCCAGTTCCTAAAGATACAACAAATCTAAATATTGAACAACAATTTATGGACGAAATTATAGAGAAAGCTAAGAAATCATCTACTATTGGTACAGAAAAGGCGTGGGGAAGTAAATTTATATAAATGCTGGAATAGGATGAACATGTTGTCTGTGTACTTTATTTATATTGGTGTTCATTGTGTTGTTACGCTTTCACTACTTTATAAAAGATTATGTAATAAATATTTGGACAGTCAAAAATAATTAAATATATTTGTTCTTCATAAGGTATAAATGTGCTATATACAGTGTGTTAGTATAGTGCATTGAGTATTAATATGAACAAATATTAGGATTATGGCGACTAAAAAGAACGGTTTTAATACTGGAATTGCTAGTGAGTATTTGGTATTGTCCATGTTGTATCGGTTGAATTATGAGGCTTATATAACAATGGGAAATAAGAAAAGTGTTGATATTTGGATAATGAGGGATGATAAAACTGCTGTCTCGATTGATGTGAAATCTGTTCGTGAATATGATTCTATTCCCGTAGGTAATGTGGAGGCAAAAGATAACCACTATGTTATATTTGTGATATATAATAAAAAATTTGAAATTGAAGGTACTCCTACACTGCCTGATTTTTATATAGTTCCTAGTTCATATGTGGTAGAAAAACGGAAAAAATTTAAAAGTAATCATGTTGATATATTTAAAAAAGATATTGAAGGATATAAAAATCGTTGGGAGCTGTTGAATTCTTCTATTAAAAGTGGGAATGTTACATATGGTGAACAAATAATATAGCCAACTATATGGAATTTAATTTTTAAAGATTAGGTTATGGAAATATTGGGAATATTGTTTTTTCTTGTACTTCTTGTTGTATGGGTTGGGTTAAGTGCTGAAGTAGGTAGTACTGCTAGAGCATTTGGTAGAAGTGAGATTGGGTGGATAGTTTTGTCTCTTCTTTTTTCTCCTTTGTTTGGTGCGATAATGGTACATTGTCTTGGAAAGAGTAATAATGAACCTGCATGGGCAGACTCTGTTGAAGAAGTAAAAAAACAGTTTAGTAAAGAGACTGAGGATGAACGCATAATTCGTGAGGCTGATGAAAGAATAGCTGTAAAAAGAGATGAAAGAGTGAAATCTACTGATGTGAAATAATTATTTTTTAAGTTTATTATGTCGGAAAGTAATAATAAAGAAGGAGTGAAAGTTCCATGGTTTTTTATTGGAACGATTTTGTTTGCAATATTATTGAGCTTGTTGTTTTTGAATCCCGACACAAGTAATTCACCTACAGAAGTCTCAGAAAAAGAGTCTTTAAGCTACAGTGATACTATTTTAGTTGCTAATGATAGTATAAAGGATAGACTTTATGCTGAATATGGTTTACAAGTTTTAAAAGTGAATTATGATAAGTACCATAATGATTGGATTTTCAAATTAAAAAATGTGAGTAATCGTATAATTGGTGATAGTAAACAATTATCTTTAAAATTGACATATAAAGTAACAGATTTGAAGACTGATGAAGTTGTAAAGGCAGATTATACATTTCTTAATGTTAATAAATTGCAAGTAGGAGAAACAATTCAGCTTCATCCTAATGTTAGTTGGTCAGCTTATGTTGGAGTGAAATATAGGATAGATTTTTGGATGGAAAATCTTCCTATGTGTCCTTATTTTTTGAAATTAAATTATTGATTTTTTTGTTTCTTTATAAGAATGAATAGTAAAGAAGAAAAACATTTAGTTAGTTCTCGGTGGAATGACTGCAGTACAATGAGTATTATTCATACTCCTACTGAGGAAGAGAGGAAAAAAGCAACTGATGAAATGGTTGACAATGTAATTAGTAATGTTGAGAATTTTTATTCTAATAAAAACGAACAAAATATAAAAGACTTGAAAGATTGTCTGAAAGATGTTTTGAGGGAGGAAAAGAAGCTTCAACGGAAAATTTCTCTTGGAGTGAAGAAGTACAAAGAGAAATTATCAAAAGATTATATAGAAACTGGGTATGAAATAGAGTTGTCTTTGGCAGAACAATATATAATTAGTATCTTGGATAAGTATGTAGAAGAGGGTGATTTTGATATGGTAGAACAATATATGTTCTATATGTTTAGAGATTATGGGGTTGACCTGCTTGAAAATTACGAGATAGCCGATAGAGTTAAATATATAAAGAGAATTCTTCCAGCTTTGATAGATATAAAGGTGAGAAATTCTATATTAGAAAAAATTACAAAAATGATTTCTAATGATATTGAGGATATTAAATCTCTAATTGAAATTAAAAGGGAACTGTTTGTATTGGAGCAGAAAATAAGCTCTCGATAAATAATTTAATTATAAAAGGTTGAATGCCGTTTGACTATTTTGTTGAATGGCATTCTTTTTATATATGGCTTGCCACTATAAGGAAGATAATATTGTGTGTTCTGGATATATGGGGATTTACATTGAAGAACCGCGTTGTAAATAATGGTCTGCTTTGTTGTCCGCGGTTAAAGAATGTCCGAACTTTATAGTGTACTAAAATAAATGATATTATGGTTTGTTTCGGAGTTGATTTGTATCGATTTTCATTAATTTGTAATGATTATTTTAGAAAAGTTGTATATAAAAAAGAAAAAGGAGACGAACAGATTGTTCTAACTCCTTCTATATCTGAAAGTGATATTAAGTTCTTGAAAATTAGCTCTTTGTTTCCCCCAGACGCGTACTCTACCGGGCTGAGCTACATCCCGAATTGCGGGTGCAAATGTACGGCTTTATTTTAAAATAGCAAATATTTATAGTGCTTTTTTTATTGAATGAACCTATATTTTGCAGTTTCAAGGCTTTCGGTCAACGTGTCCTGCTCTCTTTTTACTTGTATGCCTGCTTCGCAAGGCAATGGCTTTGAGCGGGCAGGCATACTTTGAATGAAGTTATTGCAGGTTTAGGCTGTTTCTTACGGAAGTGATAGCCGGACTTTCGGGCGTTACGGATTTCCGGGTACAATAATCGAATTCCGCAGATTTTTCGCCGCTAAATGATTTCCACTTCAGTTTCAATTTAACGGTCTTGCCTTCTGTATCAGGCAGGGCATCCAACTTGAAAGCAACCAGTCCGTCCGCATACCTGCCGTAAATGTCGCCCTTGGCATTGTGGCGGAATTCTACTTCATACGGGTTTTCCGGATTCTCGCTCAGCAGCAGATTGACAAAGTGCTTTGTTTGATAGTCTCCTTGCTGAGTTCTAAAGCGAAGGGTCAGATAACCGTCTTCTGCGATGGTTACCCAATCGTTCACTATTTCCACCGGGTCGGTGCCGTATACGGTATCGTTCTCTTCACCCAAATCCGGGGCGATGGGTTTGGTAAGGATACTGTCTATCCAGTTTATATGTACAGCTTGGGTGTAGATATCGCTGGGCTCGTCCACTTCCTTGTAGTTTACTAAAGCGCGGACTTCCTTCTCGCCGTAGGGAGATTTCGTCATGTTGGTAGGCAGCAGAGTGGTCTTGTCATCCAATTGCAGAAAGACTGTCTGGTCTGCATCGGTCTTTACCGTTACCAGGGCATTGGGGAATCTCATGGCATAATTATCATCGTCGTCCAGGCACGATTGGAGGCTTAAGGAGCTGATGGTTGCAATAGCGATTAAAATTTTCTTGTTAAAGATTGACTTCATTTTCATAGTGTACTCTTTTAAATTAAACATTTGGAATAGGTCTTGCTTTTATAGAAATAGCATATTTGCGAAAACCCTGCATGCAGCATTGTTAATTAATGATAAGAGCCGGAGTAAGCTGGTGCGGAATATTATTCCCCGATACATGAAAGATATTTGTATATCAGGTGGAATATGATTACCTTTGCTGTATGAGATGCACATCTCGCGTGTGTTGAGATGTATGTCTCGAACTGCATGAGATGTGCATCTCGTGCATGTTGGGGAATAGCTGTCCGGCCGTATGGAAACTGGCTTTCTGTTTAGGGGAAGTAACCTTCGGGTGGGGTGTCAGCAGTCTGGTTGCAGTAAGAAACATTATGTTCATTGTGAAAAGAGTATGAGTATAGTCTATTTGGTTCGAAAGAAGGTTTTCCGCACGGCAGAAGGGGTGAAGCAACTCTATTATGCTGTGCAGCGTGTGTTACAGCGGCGTGGAGGTGTGACGGCAGAGCTGCTGGCGCAGCGTATGGCATCCAGAAAAGGGATGAGTTCGGGAGACGTGCAGAGTGTATTGATAGATTTGCCGAAGTTTATAGAGGAAGCGCTGATGGAGGGAGAGTCGGTGACCATTAAGGGGCTGGGTTCCTTCCATGTGGCGGTGACGAGTGACGGGTTTGAGCATCCCGACGATGTGATGCCGGGCAAGGTACGCTTATCCCGTGTCTATTTTCGTCCGGATAAGTCGCTGGTGGCGAGGCTGAACAGCGGGATGGATTTCTACCGTTATCCGCTTAGCCGATATTTCCCTCACGATATGTTGCGACCGGAAACGCTGCGAAAGGAGCGGGCCGAGGGAAAGACGGGAATTCCGGATGAAGACCCAGTTGGGATGGAAAATGATACGGAGGACTTTTCGGGGGAGGAGTGAGCGATGAATGTGGAAGAATTCAGAGAATACTGTCTCTCCTTGCCGGGAGTGAGCGAGAAGATGCCTTTTCCTAATGTGGCCGACAGATACAGCCGCGATGTGCTTTGCTTTTATGTGGGCGACAAGTGGTTCTGCTTTGTCAATATCGAAGTGTTCGACTTCTGCTGCATCAAGTGCCGCCCGGAGGAATCAACGGAGCTGCGGGCAAGGTACGAGGGGGTGAAGCCGGGGTGGCACATGAACAAGAAGTATTGGAACAGTGTGTATTTTAATCAGGATGTACCGGACAGCATTATCCGAGAACTGGTGGCACGCTCCTATCGGCTGGTTGTGGAGAGCCTGCCGAAGAGGGAGCGGGAGCGTTATACCCCCATGCACTCCCTATAAAAGTCGAACATTTCGAAGATAGTCTCCTTGTCTGCCGTCTGGTTGAGACAGATGTCACCCACTTCTTTCAATAGGGTGAAGTTGATGACTCCGGCGGTATTCTTCTTGTCATGCTTCATCAGTTCGTACAGCTGGTGGTACTGTTTGCAGTTGAAGGTGAAGCTGCCATAATTCTCTTTGACGAATTGGATGGTCTGGCGCATCTTGTCCTTCGGGAATCCGGTCTTTATATAAGAAAGGTAGAGTTCGCAGACCAGCCCCCATGCCACTGCATAGCCGTGCAGCACCGGACGCCTTTCGGCAAGGGCGAGGCTTTCGAAGGCGTGTCCTACGGTGTGCCCCAGGTTCAGGGCTTTGCGGATGCCATGTTCCTGCGGGTCTTCTTCTACGATGTGTTCCTTTACCTGCACGGAACGTCCTACCATGGACTTCAGTAAGGCATAATCTATCTTTTCCGTATCGAATGACAGCAGTTCTGCCAGATGTTCCGGGGTACTGATGAGGCCGTGCTTCAACATCTCCGCATAGCCGGAGAAGAAGTTATGGGCATCGAGGCTGCGCAGGAATTCGGTTTCCAGCAGCACGCAGGCGGCAGGAGCAAAAACACCGATTTCATTCTTCAGACCGTTGAAGTTGATGCCCGTCTTGCCTCCCACGGAAGCGTCGACCATGGCGAGTAGCGTAGTGGGAACGTTGATGTAGGCGATGCCCCGCTTGAAGGTGGAAGCGGCAAAACCGCCAAGGTCGGTCACCATGCCACCGCCCAGATTGATGAGCAGGGAGTGGCGGCTGGCCCCTTTCTCGCTCAGGGCTTGCCATACGGCAGCCAGCGTTTCCAGATTCTTGTGCACATCTTCTGCCCCGATAATAATCTCTTCCGCTTCTTCCAGGGCGGGAATACCGTCCAGATGCGGGCGGCAGAGGCGGTGGGTATGCTCGTCGGTAAGGATGAAAAGCTTGTCATGGGGACACTTCTCTATGGCATGCGTCAGGCTGTTTGCCAGTCCTTCGCAAAGGATTACTTCTTGTTTACTCATCTTGTTAATTACAAATTACGAATTACCAATTACTGATGTTACGGATTATGAAGGAAAGGGAGCCTTCTTCATTATATTGTGGCACAAAGATAGCTCTTTTGGCAATAAAACGTTATCTTTGTCCCGTGAAATTCTATGGGTGGCAAGGTGTTTCCGTCATCTGCCTCCCGCTATTTGTAATTAGTAATTTGTAATTGATTGATAGAAATGAGAGCATTACTTCCCGTTTATTGCCGTCCGCTGGGTTATTTCATCATAGCTCTGGCGTTGTTCCTTCCTTTCATATTCCTATTGTGGGGAAAAGTGACAGATGCCAACTTGCTGTTTTACAAGGAATGCTCCAAACTCCTGATGATGATGGGGGCACTGATGATAATCTTTGCCTTGACGAAGAACGAGAATAAGGAGATAGAGCAGGTGCGCAACAAGGCCACGCGCAATGCCATCTTTCTGACCGTTCTTTTTATCTTCGGCGGTATGCTCTACCGGGTGGCGCAGGGTGACCTCCTTTCGGTCGATTCTTCTTCTTTTCTCATATTTCTTATATTGAATGTGCTTTGCTTGGAATTTGGTATAAAGAAAGCGACAGTTGATAGATTATTTAAGCGGAATGGTCGATAAATAAAGCAAATCGTCATGTGGGGCATTAAACCTTTTGCCCGGAAGTCTGTCAAATGAAACAGTGAATAAAAGGCATTGCTCATTTAGAATAGACAAAGAATAGACACATGAAGAAAATTATCACGGGGATGGCGTTGCTGTTGGTAACAACGCTGTCTGCATTTTCACAGACCAAAAACATTACGGTATCGGGCCGTGTCGTGGAGGACACCAAGGAGCCTGCGATACAAGCTACCGTGCAGTTGCTTTTGTTGCCAGACAGTGTTCAGGCATCGGGTACGGCCACTACGGCACAAGGTTATTTCACTCTTCCCAAAGTCAGTGCGGGTAAATACGTGCTGAAGGTTTCCTACATCGGATTCAAGAGCCAGTACATCCCTTTACACCTTTATGCTACGACAACTGCCAAGAACGTGGGTACACTGACACTGGAAACGGATGCGGTGATGCTGGCCGAGGCTGTGGTTACGGCAGAAGCGCCGCAAGTGCAGGTGGTGGAAGATACACTGGTATATACCTCATCTGCCTATCGTACCCCCGAGGGAGCCATGCTCGAGGAGTTGGTGAAGAAGCTGCCCGGTGCGGAGATTGACGACGAGGGTAATGTGAAAATCAACGGTAAGGACTTGTCGAAGATTATGGTCGACGGCAAGGAGTTCTTCGGTGGAGACGTAAAGACCGGTTTGAAGAACCTGCCGGTAGATATGATAGAGAAGCTGAAAACCTACGATAAGAAGTCCGATTTGGCACGTATCACCGGTATTGACGACGGTGAGGAGGAGACGGTGCTCGACCTGACCGTAAAGAAAGGCATGAACCAGGGTTGGTTCGGTAATGCCGACGTGGCCGGAGGGACGGAAGACCGCTATATGGGCCGCTTTATGCTGAACCGCTTCGTGGACAAAACCCAGGTGTCGGTAGTGGGTTCTGCCAATAACGTGAACGACCAGGGCTTTTCGGGCGGTGGCGGTCCTCCGCGCTGGCGCAGGAACAACGGACTTACTGCAACGAAAATGCTGGGTGTGAACTTCGCTACCCAAACCGATAAGCTGGAACTGGGCGGTAGTGCACGCTACAACTATCAGGATGGGGATATTGCAAGTATCGGTTCTACCGAGGACTTTCTGCCGGACGGCAACTCTTACTCCAACTCGAACAGCAGGCAACGTAACAAAGCCAAGAATTTCAATGCCGATTTCCGTATGGAGTGGAAGCCGGACTCGATGACGAATATCATTTTCCGTCCCAACTTCTCGTACGGCAAAACGGACAATCTCTCCAATTCTGAGAGCGGTACGTTCAGTTCCGACCCTTACAGTCTGGTGAGTGACCCCAATAACTGGCTGAATCTGGAGAAGATTCTTAATCCGGACGATGACCCGTTGAGGAGTATCCGTATAAATGCTATCAACAGCGGTTCGCTGAGCGACAACAAGAGTGTGTCTACGGATGCAACCTTGCAGTTGAACAGAAAGCTGAATGACAAAGGACGCAATGTCACGTTCCGTGGAAGATTCGGTTATACCAATAATGACAACAACCAGTATACGGAGTCGGAAACACATTACTTCCAGTTACTGAATGCTTTGGGAGGAGACTCCATCTTGGTTCGTAACCAGTACATCACTACTCCTACCAAGAACTACAATTACAGTGCACAGCTGACTTACAGCGAACCGATAGCCCGCGCCACTTTCTTGCAATTCAGCTATCAGTTCCAGTACAAGTATAGCGAGAGCGACAAGACGACGTATGATTTGCAGGGCTTTCCGGATTGGGGATTGTCAACCCAGCTTCCCACGGGATATGAAGAGCATGCGGTGGATAGTCTGGGTAAGTATGCGGAATACCGCTACTACAACCACGATGCATCCGTGTCTTTGCGCTTTATCCGCGAGAAGTATCAGTTGAGCGCAGGTATGTCGTTCCAGCCGCAGCATTCTGTATTGTCCTATAAGCGCGGCGACTATATGATTGATACCACCCGCAATGTGTTCAACTTCGCTCCGAACCTGGACTTGCGCATCCGTTTCTCCAAGGTGAGCCAGCTGCGTATGACATACCGCGGGCGTAGCAGCCAACCGAGTATGGAGAATCTGTTGCCGATTGTGGACAACTCCAATCCGCAGAATGTACGTATCGGTAATCCGGGCTTGAAGCCTTCCTTCACGCACAACATGCGATTCTTCTATAATACGTATAATGCCGAAAAGCAGCGCGGTATTATGTCGCACGTCAACTTCTCGGCAACGCAGAATAGCATCAGCAATAGCCGTGTGTACAATTCGGAGACTGGTGGATGGACTACAACTCCGAAGAATATCAACGGTAATTGGAATGCGTTCGGCATGTTTGGCTTCAATACGGCACTGCCCAATAAGAAGTATACCATCAACTCCTTCTCCAATGCCAACTATCAGAACAATGTGGCTTATCTGACGTCCGGTAAGGGAGCAGATGCCGTGGAACGGAAGAATACAACCACCAACCTGACGCTGGGCGAACGTCTGAATGCCGCCTATCGTAATGACTGGTTTGAATTCGGCTTGAACGGAAGCATCTCCTATTCAATAGAGAAGGATAAACTGACGCCTGACAATAATCAGGAGCCCTATACCTTCTCCTACGGTGCCAATACGCAGATTTCCATGCCGTGGAACATGACGCTCTCTACCAACATTGCCAACCAGAGCCGTCGAGGATATACGGACAGCAGTATGAACCGTAACGAGCTTATCTGGAATGCACAGTTGTCGCAGACTTTCCTGAAAGGGAATGCCACCGTCAGCTTCGAGATGTACGACATTCTGAAGAAGCAGAGTAACATCAGCCGTTCGCTGACTGCAAGCGGCCGCTCGGTGTACGAATATAACGGCGTGAACAGCTATTGCATGCTTCACTTCATCTATCGTCTGAATATTTTCGGCAGCAAGGCCGCCCGCGATAAGATGCAGGGCAGACGCGGCTTCGGCGGTCCGGGCTTCGGTCCGGGTCATGGTCCTGGCGGTTTCGGAGGACGCAGGCCGTTCTAAAGCGGAGGGGATCAGCCCCCTAATCAGCTTGTCATTCTGATACACTCTCAATTCTGTGGCAGGTTTCTTTTTGATTATTTTTCAGACGCGGATGACGCAGATAAGAATATTAAAAATCTGCGTCATCTGCGTCATCCGCGTCAAAGCGATAGCAAGTATAAGTTTTCAGACAAGTTGGGGGAAGAGGGACTTTTATGTTAATCTCTGTAATCTTCGGTGAAAGTTTCTGTGTTTTTCCTACATTTGTTTCACACTTAATTGTCTGTGAACATGCTTGATTGGAACTTCATTGCCAGCCAGATTGCTACGATAGCCTTCGACATTGTTTATTTCGGTGCCATCATCGGAACGATTGTCGTCATTATCCTCGACAACCGCAATCCGGTGAAAACCATGGCATGGATACTGATACTGATGTTCCTTCCCATCGTGGGGCTGGTGTTTTACTTCTTCTTCGGGCGTAGTCAGCGCCGTGTGCGCATGATAGGGAAGAAGAGTTACAGCCGCTTGTTGAAGAAACCTATGGCGGAATATCTGGCGCAGGACTCATGTGCGCTTCCCATCAATTACAGTCGTCTCATATCCTTGTTCCGTAATACCAACCAGGCTTTCCCCTTCGATGGAAACCGGGTGGAAGCCTATACCCTGGGGCTCTCCATGCTGCAATCCTTGCTACGCGAACTGGGGAAAGCAACGAAGCATATCCACATGGAATTCTATATCTTTGAGGACGATGCCATTGGGCGCTTGGTGCGTGATGTCCTGATGGAAAAGGCGCGTGCCGGGGTAGAGGTACGTGTGATTTATGATGATGTGGGTTGCTGGCATGTTCCCAACCGTTTTTTTGAAGAGATGCGCGAGGCCGGTATCGAGGTACGCAGCTTTCTGAAGGTACGTTTTCCGCTTTTCACCAGTAAGGTGAACTATCGTAATCATCGGAAAATAGTTGTCATTGACGGGCGCATCGGCTTTGTGGGGGGTATGAATCTTGCCGAACGCTATATGCGCGGATTCTCATGGGGCATCTGGCGGGACACACATCTGCTGCTGGAGGGCAAGGCTGTTCACGGATTGCAGACCGCCTTCCTACTCGATTGGTACTTTGTGGACCGTACACTGATTACGTCTACCCGCTATTTCCCGAAAATAGAAAACTGCGGTACTTCCTTGGCGCAGATTGTAACGAGTGAGCCCGTAGGCCCATGGAAAGACATTATGCAGGGACTTGTCATATCCATTTCCAGCGCAAAGAAATATTTCTATATCCAGACTCCCTACTTCCTGCCCACCGAAGCCGTACTTGTTGCTATGCAGACAGCCGCCTTGTCAGGTGTCGATGTGCGTCTGATGTTGCCCATGCGTGCTGATAACCGCTTGACGCATCTGGGTTCCTGCTCTTATCTGGCAGATGTGCTCTATTCGGGAGTCAAGGTCTATTTCTATAAGAAAGGCTTCTTGCACTCCAAACTGATGGTTTCGGATGATGAGTTGTCCACGGTAGGCTCTACGAATGTGGATTTCCGCAGTTTTG
Source organism: Bacteroides sp. AF20-13LB (assembly GCF_003603065.1). Taxonomy (NCBI): domain Bacteria; kingdom Pseudomonadati; phylum Bacteroidota; class Bacteroidia; order Bacteroidales; family Bacteroidaceae; genus Bacteroides; species Bacteroides sp. AF20-13LB. Next base: position 279,548 of record NZ_QTMH01000006.1, on the reverse strand, counting down.
AACATAACTTTGAGGTGAATGCCTTCATCTATGACACAGAAACAGCGCTTCAGATGCGCGAAATCTTCCTTCAAGACCAGCGCGACTGCGTACAAATATTCCTGAAGAACTGGGTGAAGCGCCCCTGGTATCGTAAGGCTGCAGAGAGTGTGGTGCGGCTGATGGCGCCGCTGTTATAATGAAGAATGATGAATGAAGAATTTCTTGAAGTGTATTCATATCGTACCATTCTTCATTCATCATTTAAATATCGTGAAGTTCACGCTCCCGTATACCCTTCTCTCCACAAAGTGCGGATGTTCCTCGAAACTGTTTTTCTTCCCGTGTTCCAAGACGAAGAGACCGTCTTCTTTCAGCAAGTTGTTCTCGAAGATGAGATCGGGCAAGGTTTCCAGCCCGGCAAGCTCGTAGGGAGGGTCGGCAAAGATAAAGTCGAACTGCTCGCGTCCGCTTTTGAGGTATTTGAATACGTCACCGCGTATGGGTAGACACTTGTCCGTCTTTAATTCCTGCATAATTTTGCAGATGAAGGCATAGTGGTCGCGGTCTTTTTCCACGCTGATTACTTGGTCGCAGCCTCTGGACACAAGCTCGATGCTGATGCTGCCCGTACCGGCAAATAGGTCGAGGGCACGGATGCCGTCCTCAAAGTCCATGTAGTTGGAGAGCACATTGAACAGATTCTCTTTGGCAAAGTCTGTGGTGGGGCGTGCCTTGAAGGAGTGGGGCACGTCGAAACGTCTTCTTTTGTATATTCCGCTGATTACTCGCATAGGGTTATGGCTTGCAGGTCAAGATTAGTGGCGGGATTCATGATGAATACCTGCCGGATGAATTTTCGCAGTTCGGGCAGTAGCAGTTCTTTGTCGTTTAGGTCACCGGTCAGGTGCAGCTCATCGCGTTCCTGCTCGAAGCCGAGTTGTTTCCATATATATAATAGGTAGTAGACACGGTCGGGTGTGCTTCTGCATTCAAAGGAATTGGCAAGAAGGAGGCGTCCGCGCTCGTAGCCGTATACGTCTACGGCATCTTTTCGCAAGTGTGCATACATCTTCCGGTTGTTGCCCAAGCGGCTCTTTGAGGAGAAGAACTCAATGAAGGGGCTGGCTTGGGAATAGAACTTGACATCGGGATACTGTTCGCGAAGGAAGGAGCAGGCACTCTTATCCATGCCGAACAATACGACAGTGTTGTTCTTATGCAGTATGTTGTATTGTACGGTTTCGTTTTCCCGTTTAGGATGGTTGTGATAGAAAATGATTTCCGTTTGTTCGTCCTCGAAGAACTCCAGGGGAATGAACGTGAAGCGTTTGTCTGCCATGAGCACATTGACACGGCGGAAGGGGCGTTCCAGCCATGCCAGTTCGCGGAAGGTCTGTTTCAGATTGGCAGTGAGGGAGAGGGACTCGTCCACTGCACGGTCGTAGTAAGAGAACTCACCGTCGCCCAGAGGGTTGAACACAGAAAAAGAAAATCCATCCGTACTGAGACGGATGGATAATGTATACTGTTCCGATTTATTAAAATCAGTCGTTTCTATCATACGTTTGTCGGGGTGAGATTATTCCCAGTTACCGGCGTTGTTGTTAGCTGTTTCCAAGCTACCAATCATCAGACCGCAGTACTTGCCAAGTTTGGTTTGTACGTCCTTGATGTTGGCAATTTCTTGTGCATCCAGACCGTTCAAATAAACTTCGTACGGAGTCTTCACTTCGAGCAGACAGAAAGGAGCACCGGATTTAGCTGTATCGTTCTTGATGGCCATTTCGAACTGTGCACCGTTTCCGAAGGGAACATATCTCATAGAATCGGGGTTGAAGCCTTTCGGGAAGATAGTATCCAATACGGCTACCCACATAGTGTCACGCTTGAAGTTTTCCAATCCCCATTTCTTGACGTCAGCATAGTTACCTGTCTTCTTTGCCTTATTGATGATGTTGATGGCTTTCTTTTCAGTCAGACCGTCTTCCAGCTGCTTATCGTTCAGTTCTCCTTGCTTGAAGATGAACGGAAGTTTCTGGTTTTTAACAAAGTCAATCAGAGAGTCGAAGCTTGCAGTATATTGCTGGTCATGTAAAGTACGATATTCCAATTGTGCTTTACGGATGTCAATCAGACGTGCAATGACGGCTGCGTCTCTGTGCTTCTTTGCTTTTTCAAAGTTGATAGGACCCATAATGCTGGTGTAACAAATATAAATTAGCACCAAAGCACATAAGCCTAAAATGACATTAAATACTGTTTTCATGATAAATATGTTTTTTAGTTGTTATATTCGCACCGCAAAAATAAAAGAAATTAATTTAAAAACGATAGTTCCCTTTACTTTTTTCTGTTACAAAAATGATAAATAACTATTTAGAAAGGCAAATTAAGGAAAATTTTCCTTACCAACCAACTCCTGAGCAAGAAATTGCTGTAAAATCTTTATCGGAGTTCCTTCTGTCACCCCGTAGCGAGGTGGTTTTTATGCTTCGTGGTTATGCGGGGACGGGTAAAACATCGTTGGTCGGTGCCTTGGTGCGGACGTTGGATAAGTTGCAACAAAAGTCGGTATTGCTGGCACCGACCGGACGGGCGGCAAAAGTTTTCTCGGCGTATGCGGGGCATCCGGCGTTTACAATTCATAAAAAAATTTATAGACAGCAATCTTTCTCCAATGAGCTGAGCAATTTTTCTGTGAACGATAATTTGACAACTCACACTTTATATATAGTGGATGAGGCCTCAATGATTTCCAATGAGGGACTGTCCGGTTCCATGTTCGGCACGGGCAGGTTGCTGGACGACCTGGTGCAGTTTGTCTATTCCGGCCAGGGATGCCGCCTGCTGCTGATGGGCGATACGGCACAGCTGCCGCCGGTGGGGGAGGAGCAGAGCCCTGCCCTCTTTGCCGATGCCTTGAAAGGCTACGGGCTGGAAGTGGTGGAGGTAGACTTGACGCAGGTGGTGCGTCAGGAGCAACAGTCGGGCATTTTGTGGAATGCCACCCGCCTGAGGCAGTTGATAGCGGAAGACGATTGCTACAGCCTGCCGAAGATAAAGGTTTCGGGGTTTGCCGACATTAAAGTTCTGCCCGGAAATGAGCTGATAGAAACGCTGAGCTCTTGCTACGACCATGATGGGCTGGATGAAACTATCGTGGTGTGCCGCTCCAACAAGAGGGCGAACATCTACAACAAAGGCATCCGTGCGCAGATTCTCTGGCGTGAGGATGAATTAAACACCGGTGATTTGTTGATGGTGGCGAAAAATAACTACTTTTGGACGGAAAAGGAGAAAGAGATGGATTTCATTGCCAACGGTGAGACTGCCGTGGTGCGCCGCGTGCGCCGTACGCGAGAGCTGTATGGCTTCCGCTTTGCAGACGTGACGCTGGTCTTTCCCGACTATAACGACTTTGAACTGGAAGTGAACATGCTGCTTGATACGCTGCATACCGACTCGCCTGCGCTGCCCAAGGCAGAAAACGACCGGCTTTTCTACTCCGTCCTCGAAGATTATGCCGACATCACCGTGAAGCGCGAGCGGATGAAGAAGATGAAGGCAGACCCGTACTACAACGCCTTGCAAGTGAAGTATGCCTATGCCGTGACTTGCCACAAGGCGCAGGGCGGGCAATGGAAGAATGTCTTTCTGGACCAGGGGTATATGACGGATGAATACCTGACACCCGATTATTTCCGTTGGCTCTACACCGCCTTTACCCGTGCCACGGGAACGCTCTACTTGGTGAACTATCCGGAAGAACAAATAGTTTGAAAAAGAGAGGGGTACCGATGCAGTATTCCGGCATTTTTTGTATTTTTGTAGATAGAACAACTATAACTGAACAAGTATGAAGAAACTATACTCTCTCTTTGCCTTGATAGCACTGCTGTTTACCGCTTCCGGTTGCGAGGACGATTACCGAAGCATGGTACTTTTCGAAGGTGTGGAGCCTATCTACCAGATTGGGACATGTGACAATCTGGTGTCCAATCTTTCTTATTATCTTTCTGAAACAAACGAAGATACAGTGCTGGGCATTGACGGCGGCGACGGTTCCTATAATGTGATTAACGAGCACGAGTCGGTGGCTTCCGTGACTTTTACCGATGATGTCAACGGGTATCAGCGTATCAAGATTCATCCGCTGGCAGAGGGGGAGACGATTGTGAAGGTGATGGATGGTTCCGGTGAGGAAACACAACTGCGCATCACGGTGAAAGGTCGTAGGCAATATACGTTGACGAAGATGGGCTTCGAGTATGGTATCAGTAGTGGTGCACCGACGGAACTGCTGGGTGATGTTTCTAAGGCACTTGCCGAGCGTCCTTGGGTGAAGGATGGCGGGTATTATGTGCTGGTGCCCGAAGATTTCTCCAATAGTATGTGGAAAGGTGTATTGGAAATCTATCCGACGGGAAAAGAGGAGGAACCGCTAATGGGGATATACGAGACAGTTCCAGTGGAAGATGAGAACGGAGATACATATGCATTGTGGCAGTTTACTTATAATGGAGAGAAGAGGCTCTTTACGCGGACGGTCTCGGGAAATGATAAATGTGTACTTGCGGAAAATGTAACTCCTTTCTGTCCTTCCGGTTTGCTGCCCGAAGGTGCACTGGTGGTTTATCGCGAAATGTTTATACTTCGGATGGAATAAGGTTTTAGTGGAAATCTTGTCAAGAGCAGATTTACGAAAGATTAACAGACGGGAGGCTTAGGCTTCCCGTTTTTGTTTCTGTTGCGCATCATCTGTCTGTTCTGTATGCATCATTCGTTTGCTTCGAATGCATTGTCTGTTTGTTCTGGACTAATCATCCGTTCCCTCCACTTCACTGTCCCAAACCTTAGGGTTTTTCACGGAAACCCCAGGGCTTTGGAGGGTAAATGCCAGCCATTTCACTTGCTAAGGTGTGGCATTTAGGATGGTAAGGTGTGGAGTTTGGGGAGCCGGCATGTGGCATTTCAAATGGAATACCGTGGAGGATAAAAAGAAAAGGAGAAGCAATGCTCCTCCTTTCCCGGTAGTTTAATTTTGAAATATCTAAAAAATGACATTACAAATATACAACATCACAGAGGCGATGTCAAGTGTTTCGCCAATTATTTTCAATTATAATCCTGCCAATTCCAAAACTTTGTCAATGGCAGCGTTCAGTCCGTCAGCATTCTTACCGCCGGCAGTTGCAAAGTGGGGCTGGCCACCGCCACCGCCTTGGATAAGTTTGGCAGCTTCTTTCACCAGGTTACCGGCTTTCAGTCCGCCTGCCACGAGGTTGTCGCTCAGCATGACGGTCAGCATCGGCTTGCCTTCGGCTTCTGTTCCCGCTACGAAGAACAGGTTTTCCGTAATCTGGCCACGCAACTGGAAGGCGATGTTCTTCACTGTTTCTGCCGACAGGGGAGCACAGAACTTGATGACTTTAACGCCATTGACTTCCTGCACGTTCTTCAGCAGTCTTTCTTTCAGCTGTGCTTCTTTCTCTTTCATGAAGTCCTCTACCTGCTTCTTCAGTCCGGCGTTTTCGTCAATATACTTACGGATGGTTCCGGCAAGGTCGGGTGCGTTGTTGAAGAGCGCCTTCAAGTCGTGCAGCGTGTCCTCGATGGTGTTCATCAGTTCCTCCACGCGTGCACCCGTGTAGGCTTCGATACGGCGCACACCGGCAGCCACGGAGCTTTCGGAGATAATCTTCACCATACCGATGTTTCCGGTTGCAGCCACGTGCGTACCACCACAGAATTCTACGGAAGAACCGAACTGGATAACGCGTACATGGTCGCCGTACTTCTCGCCGAACAGAGCGATGGCGCCCAGTTCTTTGGCTTCTTCGATAGGAATGTTGCGGTATTCCTTCAAAGGTATGTTGGCGCGAATCTTTGCATTAACGATGTGTTCCACCTTGCGGATTTCCTCGTCCGTCACCTTCTGGAAGTGTGAGAAGTCGAAACGCAGGGAGTCCGGTGTAACCAAAGAGCCCTTCTGCTCTACATGCTCGCCCAATACTTCGCGCAGCGCAGCATCCAGCAAGTGGGTGGCAGAGTGGTTGGCGGCACAAGCGGCACGCTTGTCGGTATCCACGCATGCCATCATCGGAGCTTCCATGTGTTCGGGCAGCTTCTTGGTGATGTGGATAGGCAGGTTGTTCTCCTTCTTGGTGTCTACCACTTCGATGGTTTCAAACTCGTTCACCAATACACCGGTGTCACCTACCTGACCGCCGCTTTCGGCATAGAACGGAGTCTTGTCCAGTACAATCTGATACAAGGTTTGGTTCTTCTGCTTCACTTGGCGGTAGCGCAGAATGGATGTTTCGTATTCCGTATAGTCATATCCTACGAATTCGGTAGTACCCTCCTTTAGCGTAATCCAGTCACCAGTCTCTATGGCGGCGGCATTGCGGGCACGCTGTTTCTGCTGCTGCATTTCGGCGTCAAACTCCTTGATGTCGGCAGTCATGCCGTTTTCGCGGAGAATCAGTTCCGTCAAGTCGAGCGGGAAACCGAAGGTATCATATAAGGTAAAGGCATCCTTTCCGCTGATTTCGTTCTTGCCGGCGGCTTTGGCGTCTGCCATGGTCTTTTCCAGCAGGCGGATACCCGTCTCCAGGGTGCGGAGGAAGGAATCTTCTTCTTCCTTGATAACTTTGGCAATCAGTTCCTTCTGTGCATCCAGTTCGGGATAAGCGGCGCCCATGTTCTCGATGAGTACGGGGAGGAGCTTGTACATGAATGCCTGCTTCTGTCCGAGGAACGTGTAACCGTAGCGCACGGCACGGCGGAGGATACGACGGATGACGTAACCTGCCTTGGCATTGCTCGGAAGCTGTCCGTCGGTGATGGAGAAGGCGATGGTGCGGATGTGGTCGGCAATTACACGCATGGCGATGTCCGACTTCTCATCTTCGCCATACTTCTTGCCTGCCATGTCTCCGATGGCTTTCAGTATCGGTTGGAATACGTCGGTGTCGTAGTTGGAGGTCTTTCCTTGCAGTGTGCGCACCAGTCGCTCGAAGCCCATGCCGGTGTCGATAACCTTGGCGGGAAGTCCTTCCAGGCTGCCGTCCGCCTTGCGGTTGAACTGCATGAACACGAGGTTCCAGATTTCAATCACCTGCGGGTGGTCTTTGTTCACCAGCTGGCTGCCGGGTACTTTGGCCTTCTCTTCTTCCGAACGGGAGTCCACATGGATTTCCGAACACGGACCGCACGGTCCCGTATCACCCATTTCCCAGAAGTTATCGTGTTTGTTGCCATTCAGAATGTGGTCTTTCGGCAAGAACTGCTCCCAGTAAGAAGCGGCTTCGTTGTCGCGTTCCAGTCCTTCTTCGGCGCTACCTTCGAATACGGTGGCGTAGAGGTCTTTGGGGTCGAGTTTCAATACATCCACCAGATACTCCCATGCCCAGGAGATGGCTTCCTTCTTGAAGTAGTCGCCAAACGACCAGTTGCCCAGCATCTCGAACATGGTGTGGTGGTAGGTATCGTGACCCACTTCCTCCAGGTCGTTGTGCTTTCCGCTTACGCGAAGGCATTTCTGCGAGTCAGCAACTCTTTTGTATTTCGCCGGGTGGTTGCCCAAAATGATATCTTTAAACTGGTTCATTCCCGCATTGGTGAACATCAACGTGGGGTCATCCTTAATCACCATCGGGGCCGAAGGCACTATCTGGTGGCCTTTACTTTCGAAGAAACTCTTGAAAGAGTCTCTGATTTCGTTTGCAGTCAACATACTCTCTATTGATTTATCTGATTCTAATTTGATTTACCTTCTCTTGTCGTTTTTTGCCCGTTTCTTACTACTAACTACTTGCTACTTAGTCTTAATATTCTTGAAAAAACTGTGCAAAGATAGCTTGTTTTTATTACTTTTGTCGCATTGACAAGCGAAATATTTCCTAAGATGCGCAAAGTTTACTACATTTATAATCCCCAGACGCAGACGTACGACCGTATTTATCCTACCGTGAGGCAGCGGGCGCTGAGCATTCTCCGCCGTTTGTTCATCGGTATGGGGCTGGGTGCGGGCAGTTTCATCGTATTGCTGCTTATCTTCGGCTCTCCGTCGGAGAAGGAGTTGCGAAAGGAGAACAGCAAACTGCAGGCGCAGTACAACGTCCTCTCCCGCCGGCTGGACGAGGCTATGGGAGTGCTGCAAGACATACAGCAGCGTGATGACAATCTGTACCGGGTGATTTTCATGGCCGACCCTATTCCTTCTGCCATCCGTCAGGCTGGATACGGCGGTACCAACCGCTATGAGCATCTGATGGATATGGCTAACTCCGACTTGGTTATCAATACCACGCAGAAAATGGATATGATTAGCAAGCAACTCTATATCCAGTCCCGCTCCTTTGACGATGTGGTGGAGATGTGCAAGAATCATGATGAAATGCTGCGCTGCATTCCTGCCATACAGCCGGTTTCCAATAAAGACCTCCGTAAGACCGCTTCGGGTTACGGTACGCGTATCGACCCCATTTATGGTACCAGCAAGTTCCATGAGGGTATGGACTTTTCGGCTCCCCAGGGCACGGATGTCTATGCCACGGGAGATGGCACCGTGGTGCAGATGGGCTGGCAATCGGGCTATGGCAACAGAATTGTGATAGACCACGGCTTCGGTTATCAGACGGTGTATGCACACTTGCGCGATTTCCGGACGAAGTTGGGCAAGAAAGTGGTACGTGGTGAGGTCATTGGCGGGGTAGGCAGTACGGGCAAGAGTACTGGTCCGCACTTGCACTACGAAGTACACGTTAAGGGAAAAGTTGTGAATCCCGTCAACTACTACTTCATGGATCTCAGTGCCGAGGATTATGACCGCATGATACAGATTGCGGCGAACCATGGTAAGGTGCTTGATTGACGGATGATTTATAGAGAAAGGATTACATCATGCTGAATACAGATAAGAATTTAAAGTTATATTACTCCATCAGCGAGGTGGCTGCCATGTTCGATGTCAACGAATCACTGCTCCGTTTCTGGGAAAAGGAGTTTCCGCAACTCAATCCGAAGAAGGGGGGGCGGGGAATACGCCAGTACCGTAAGGAGGACATTGAGACAGTGAAACTTATCTATCATCTGGTGAAGGAGCGCGGAATGACCTTGCCCGGCGCCCGCCAACGGATGAAAGACAATAAAGAAGCTACGATACGCAACTTTGAAATCGTAGATCGCCTGAGAGCTATCCGCGAAGAACTGGTAGGCATGAAACTGGCATTGGATGAGTTTACTTACGAGGATGTGGAGAGCTTGAAGGAAAATATTCAAGGACTGAAGTAGAATAAATACCACTCCGTTTATTCCTCTACTCTCGTCACTTGTTTTATATTCTGTATCTGCTTCAGGTTATTGCAGATAGTGCGCACGTCGTCCACATCGTGTACATAGAGTTGTATCTTTCCTTCGAAGATACCGTCGTTGGTTTCGATGGTCAGTTTACGGATATTCACGTTGAGCTGGCGGGAGATGACTTGAGTTACTTCGTTCAGCAATCCCATGCTGTCTATACCTTTTATATATATGGTGACGAGGAACGACAAATCCTTGTGAGTGTCCCACTCGGTGGCGATGATACGGTTTCCGTAGCTACTCTTAAGGCGGGTGGCAACGGGGCATTGGCGCTTGTGGATGACAACACGGTTTTGCTCGTCGATGTATCCCAGTACGTCGTCACCCGGAATGGGATGGCAACAGTCGGCCATAATATAGTTCTTTGAGATGGTCTCTTCCGTCAGCTTCAGAATCTGCTTAGTGTTGATTTTCTCTTGCGGTGTTTTCTCTTCCGGTTGTTCTTTGGCATCCTTGTTGTCCTTGTTACCGAAGGAGAAGGTCAGGAACTTCTTCCAGTTGCTGTTCTGCTTTTCCTTGAACACGTTCTTGTCGGCATCGCCCAGCACAACCCGTTTGTTGCCGATGGCAACGAGCAGCTCGTCGCGGGTGTGGAAGCCGTGCAGCCTGGTCAGCTTGTCCAGAGCAGCATCATCCATACGTATATCCTCGTTTTTGAAGAATTCGTTCAGTATGGTTTCACCTTCTTTCTGATAGGCTTTCGCCTCTTTGCGCAGGATGGCGGCAATCTTGGCGCGGGCGCGGGCGGTGGTGGCATACACTTCCCACTCCGGCTGCACGCGTTGCGATTTGGAGGTCAATATCTCTACCTGGTCACCGCTTTGCAGTTTGTGGCTTAGGGGAACCAGTTTGTGGTTTACCTTGGCGCCGATGCAGTGGCTGCCGATGTCGGTATGCAAGGAGAAGGCAAAGTCCAGTGCCGTAGAGTTCTGCGGCATGGTCTTGAGGTCGCCTTTCGGGGTGAAGACGAAAATTTCCGATGCAAACAAGTTCAGTTTGATGGTATCGAGAAAATCGATGGCGTCCGGTTGTGGGTCGTCCAGAATTTCCTTGATGGTACGCAACCATTTCTCCAGTTCGCCTTCATCTTCGCTGCCTCCGCCTTCTTTGTATTTCCAGTGGGCGGCAAAGCCTTGTTCGGCAACGTCATTCATGCGTTCACTGCGGATTTGTACTTCAATCCATTGCCCGTTGTTACCCATAAGGGTGACGTGCAGGGCTTGGTAGCCGTTGGCTTTGGGATGGCTCACCCAGTCGCGCAGGCGGTCGGGGTGGGGCTTGTATATCTTGGATATGGAGACGTAAATGTCGAAGCAGTCGTTTAGCTCTTCCTCTATATTGCGGGGCTCGAAGATGATGCGGACAGCAAGCAAATCATAGATTTCCTCGAAGGGGACATGCTTGGTCTGCATTTTGTTCCAGATGGAGTAGATGGACTTTACACGGGCAAGGATACGGTATTTCAGTCCCATTTTGTCCAGTTGCGCCCGTATCGGAGCGGTGAACTCATTGAATACCTTGTCGCGTTCCACGGCGGTGGCTTCCAGTTTCTCTTCTATCTCGTGGTACTCTTCCGGATGTTCGTACTTGAAGCTCAGGTTTTCCAGTTCTGTCTTGATTTTGTACAAGCCGAGGCGGTTGGCGAGCGGGGCATAAATATAGAGTGTTTCGCCTGCAATCTTGAACTGCTTGTTGGGCAGCATGGAGCCGAGTGTACGCATGTTATGCAGACGGTCGGCTATCTTGATGAGGATAACCCGGATATCGTCGGACATGGTGAGCAGCAGCTTCTTGAAGTTCTCTGCCTGCGCCGAGGCACGGTCGCCGAAGATACCGCCGGAAATCTTTGTCAGCCCGTCTACAATCTGGGCGATTTTGGGACCGAAGATGTTTTCAATATCCTCTACGGTGTAGTCGGTGTCCTCCACCACATCATGCAGCAATGCCGAGCATATGGAAGTAGACCCCAGTCCTATCTCATTACAGACAATCTTTGCCACAGCAATGGGGTGCATGATGTAGGGCTCGCCGGAACGACGCTTAATGCCCTTATGCGCCTGGTTGGCAAAGTTGAATGCTTTGGTTATTATTTCGACGCGCTTGCGGTGCTTGGTGGCCAAATAGTCGTTCAACAGTTCTTGGAATGCCTGTTCGATCATTTCCTCTTCGGTTTTTTCCTTTTCCTTCTGACTTATATTTTCTTCCATATACTGCTTTCTCCTTTCTTCACTTCACTTTTTGCAAAAATAAGCAATTTTCAACACCGGGCAAGCGTTTATGTCTTTATTTATAAATCTTCAAGCGCTTTCCTGCGGAGATTCTGGTACTGCGCAATCCATTCCAACTTTTTAACTGATTGACAGTGACGCCGTATTTCCGTGCAATGCTGCCGAGATTCTCGCCACTGCGTATCTTGTGGTAGGTGACATTCCCCGTAGCGGTACTGCCTTTGCTGCTACGTGCCGTCGAGCGTGTATTGGAAACGGCCACGACTCTGCGGTTCTTGAACAGCTCGTTACTGCGGTGGGCATAGATGGTGTCTTGCTTGTCAATGAAGGCACTGATGTAGTTGATGGGGAGGCGTAGCGTCTGCGGCTTGCTCTCTCCGGGGATGATGCTTTTCTTGAATTGGGGATTCAGGCTCTTTATCTGGTCCAGGCTGATGCCGCATAGGTCGGAAATCTGCTCGAAATGAAGGTTACGGCTTACTTGCACCGTATCGGTTGCTTCCGGAATGTCGGTTTCCATGGGGCAGATGTTGTGCTTGCAGTAGTAGGTCATTACGTAGTTGGCGGCAATGAAGGCGGGCACGTAGCCGCGTGTCTCTTTGGGCAGATAGTTGTAGATTTCCCAATAATCGGTTTTCCCTCCCGAGCGGCGGATGGCTTTGTTGATGGTGCCCGGACCGCAGTTGTAGGCGGCAATCACCAGGTTCCAGTCTTTGTAAATGTCATACATGTCCTTCAGGTAGCGTGCTGCCGCCCAGGTCGCCTTTATCGGGTCACGGCGTTCGTCTACGAGGCTGTTGCTTTCCAGTCCGTATATCTTTCCGGTGGCGAGCATAAACTGCCATAGTCCGCAGGCTCCCGCGCGGGATACGGCAGAAGGGTTGAGAGCGGATTCTATGATGGGCAGGTATTTCAGCTCGAGCGGCAGGCCGTAGGCATCCAGCGCTTCTTCGAAGATGGGCATATAGAAGTTGCAGGCGCTCAGCATGAAGGCAACCTGGTTGCGCAGACGTCCGGCATACATGTCGATGAACTTGCGCACAATCTCGTTGTATGGCATTTCCATGACGGTCGGCATGCGCGACAACCGGTCTATGTATACAGAGTCACTGAACATCGGGTTTACGGTAGAGGTGCTGCAGTCTTTTCCCAAGTCTATGTAATTCTTGGCTTTCCAGTCATTGAGCAGGCTGTCCAGCGGATAGGTCATGCTTTTGGGCAGCTCGATGGATTCCTGGCGTTCCGTGCCGTTTTCGCGGATAAGCACTTCCACGCTTTCTTGCGCATGCATGGCCGGAGCGGTGAAGAGGGCACAAAACAGAAGCGAGGAACCGAGAATAATTCTTTTCATATATATGGCCTTGTGTGTCATTAGGTAATAATTTATGCTTTAATTTTCGTTTTTAGAATCGGAAACTGCATTGCACGCCGACGTTCTTATTAGAGGAACCAGTCATCTGGCTGTTGATTATGGCAGGTTCCACTTTCATGCTGAGGTCGGGGGTGATGTCAAAGTTGGACAGCTCTGCGTCTACGTATGCGTCGACAACAGACAGCAGGTATACACCGATAAAGGCGAAGATGCTCAAGTCGCGGTATCGTCGGAAGGTATCCTTACGCTTCCGTAGTGTCTCCGTCAGCTGGCTTTCGGTATAGTTATAGTTGGGAGGCAGCAGGTCGGTAATGGTACTGGAGTTGAAATTACCATTTACGGCATCCTTGTAGGCGGCCGAATAGTCCTTATACATCTTGCTGTTCCACGTAAGGGCATAGGCACAACCGGCAAATCCTCCATAGAAGATGGGCAGTTTCCAATACTTGCGGTTGTAAATTTGTCCACCGCCGGGAATGACGAGGGCAAGCCAGGTGGCTTTTGTGGGATTAGGTACCCACCTTTTGGGGTCGATGGCCTTTTGCAGACTGTCTGTAGGCACGGGCTGTTCCTTCAGGTCGGGGCTGGCAGTCATTTCCAGCATCTTCCGCTTGTTTTCGGCTGCAAGACTGTCGGCAACAGTGAGGCTGTCCCGGTTCACCACGGTGTTGAGTGTATCGGTCTGATGCCGCTGCGCACGCTTGGAAGCGGCACGTGGACGGTCCTGACCATACATAGCAATCCCTGCCATCTGTAAAAAACAGAGCAGCAGGGCAATGGCTAACTGATATATTCTTCCTTTTTTCCTCATTTATTTCTTCAGCGTATCAAGAATGCCGATGATACGTTCCAATTCTTCTTCGTTATTGAACGGGATACTGATTTTACCTTTTCCTTTCTCCGAGCAGGTTAGCTGCACCTTGGTACTGAAAAAGCCCGAGAGCTGTTGTTTCAGCATATTGAATTCTTCGGGCAGTTTGGCGCGCTTGGGGGCAATCTTACGACCACCGCTCTTCACGCTTTCGCCTTCACTCAGTGACTTTACGATTTCTTCCACTTTGCGTACGGAATACCCGTGCTCCAGGATTTCTTCGAAAATCTTCACTTGCAGTTTGGGATCGCCAAGCGTTACCAACGCGCGGGCATGTCCCATGTCTATCTGCTTGTTCTGCAGTCCCATCTGGACGGGGGCGGGCAGTTTGAGCAGGCGCAGGTAGTTGGCAATGGTGGTACGCTTCTTACCAACGCGTTCGCTGAGGCGTTCCTGCGTCAGTCCGTATTGTTCCAACAGATGCTGGTAAGCGAGGGCTATTTCTACGGAGTTCAAGTCTTCGCGCTGTATGTTTTCGATGAGCGCCATTTCCATGACGTTCTCGTCATCTGCAGTGCGGATATAGGCAGGGATGCTTGTCAGTCCGGCAAGCTGCGAAGCACGGAAACGACGCTCGCCGGCGATAATCTGGTATTCGTCGTCGCTAAGCTTGCGCAGGGTGATGGGCTGTATGATGCCGATTTCGGAGATGGAATCGGCTAACTCCTGCAACGCAACCGGGTCGAATTCATGACGGGGCTGGTTGGGATTGACCGTAATCTTCGACAGCTCTATCTCATTGATAGAGGAGGAGCCTTCGGTCTTTACTTCATCCATGGAGAAGAGGGCGTCTAGCCCGCGTCCTAATGCATTTCTTTGTGCCATCTGTTTATTTACTATTTGACGATTTACAATTTAACCATACGGGATGATTTGTTTGTGCATTGTAAATATGGTATTTATCACTAATCATTAATCACTAACCACTATAATCACTTCTTTTCGTTTCTGCTTATCAATTCCTTGGCAAGTGCCATGTGGTTTTTGGCTCCGGTTGAGTCTGCGTCATAGAGAATGGTGGGCAGGCCGTAGCTGGGAGCTTCGCTCAGTTTCACATTGCGCTGGATGACGGTGTTGAATACCAATTCCTGGAAGTGGCGTTTCACTTCATCGTAAATCTGGTTGGCCTGGCGCAGACGCGAGTCGTACATCGTCAGCAGGAAGCCTTCGATTTCGAGGGCAGGGTTCAGCTTGGACTTGATGATTTTAATGGTATTCAGCAATTTGCTGATGCCTTCCAGTGCAAAATATTCCGCTTGTACGGGGATGATTACCGAATCGGCGGCAGTCAGTGCGTTGACCGTAATCAGACCTAAAGACGGGGAACAGTCTATCAAGATATAATCAAACTCATTCTTCAGCGGAGCGAGTACTTCTTTCAGTATCTTTTCGCGGTTTTTCAGATTGAGCATCTCTATTTCGGCACCTACCAGATTGATGTGGGAGGAGATTACCTTCAGTGTGTCTATCTCCGTGTCATGAAGGGCCTCGCGTACGTCTGCACGGTCAATAATGCACTCGTAGATAGTACATTCCGACTGCTTGATGTCCACACCCAATCCTGAGGAGGCATTGGCCTGCGGGTCGGCATCTACAACGAGCACTTTCTTTTCAAGCGTGGCGAGTGAGGCTGCGAGGTTGATTGTCGTCGTAGTCTTGCCTACACCACCCTTTTGGTTAGCCATAGCAATTATTTTTCCCATAATCTCAATATTTATTGGCAGCGAAATAAGTGATAATTCCGGATAGCGCCTACAAATTTGGAGAAAGATTGCAAAAACGGTTGATAAGTCGGCTGTTTTGTTAATAACTCACAGACGTTTACCGCTGTTTTTCTTCTTGTAAATTGCGCGTAAAGCGTTCTTTCTCTGTTTAGTGGGCAAATATACGTATTTATCTTGAAATGAAGCTGATTTTTTGTCTCGCTTGCAGAAGATTAAGATTTGTAAACCAATGGAAGACATTGGCTTGGACTATTCTCTCTACTTGCATGAGATGTACATCTCGTGTTGTTTGAAACGTGCATCTCATGTTGCTCGAGATGTACATCTCATGCAGATGGACTACCGTGTGGAAGATGGTCGGGGGATAAGTTGTTCCCGGGCAGAAGGAGAGGAGCTGGTGTCAGACCAAGGCTTTGACGAACTCCCAGCAGAAGTACGCACACATCACACATTTCACTACTGTGCCCAGCAAGAATCCAAGCAGCGAGCCCAGCCCCGATTTCAAGGCCTGGTCTGTCTTGCTGCCTCCCATCAGTTCGCCGGCAAAGGCTCCGAGAAAGGGGCCGAGGATGATGCCCCAAGGCATGAAGAACAACCCTACGATGGTGCCTATGAGGCAGCCGCGCGTTCCCCACCGACTGCCTCCGCTGTATTTGCTGCCCAGCATCGGGACGAAATAATCCAGTATCTGTACAAGGACGACTGCTGCCAGCCATAAAAGTAACTGCGTGGTGGAAAACTGCGCCTTGTCCGTGAAATGTAGAAGCAACAAGCCTGCATAGGCTACGGGCGGTCCCGGAATCATAGGCAGGATGCAGCCTGCCAATCCGACAATCAGGCAGAGGATGCCCAAGATGATGAGAAGAATGTCCATAGGTGTATCGTTTCTGTTGGTGAAGATGACAGCGGTTGTTCCCTGCTACTCGAATCGGTTGTATATGACAATGGGGCGGGAGCGGCGTGTGCTCATCGACGGGAACCATATATCGTCGGCTGTGAGGCCGCATTGCTTGATGGCTTCGGCGCAGTATTCCAGTCGTCCGAAGTCGGCATCGACATTGTTTGTACCGAATGTGAGTTTGATTCCACGTGCTTTGGCGCGACGGATAATCTCGAAACTGGGAATCCGGTAGCGTGCATTGATTTCCAGAGCGATTCCATGTTGTTGCAATACATTCAATACGCGTTCAATGCGTCCGTCCGTCCAGTACTTGTCGTAATCATGCGCCATAGTATCGGGCAAGAAGGTAGGGTTGGCATAAATGTCGGCTGGCTCGTTGGTCAGAATCAGGACTGTTTGGTCGACAAGGTGGTCCATATACTGTTCAAGCGTAATGTCATCAAAGAGTGCTTCTTCGGCCCGGTAGATGCGCGAATTACGTCCCTTGTGGTCTATGATGGTCATGGCGTCGGTAAACAGGTAATCGAAAATCCCCAAAGCTTCCTGCGAGAAAGTTGCCGTCCATTTGCGTCCCTCACCTTGTACACCGCACAGGAATGGCATCCCTTTTACTTCATTAAAATAGTCGTACACTTCTTTGTCATCGGCCAGCATACGTCCTACGCCTCCTTCTCCGGCATTGGGGGCGACACTATAGTTGATACCGTAATTCATGGACATGGCGTGTGCCATTTCCTTCGTCAGCCCTCCTTTCAAGTGAACGTGATAGTCTATAACTGGGAAATCGTGCTGCTGTAGCCTGATTATCTCATCCGTGCGCTCGTCTACCGGAGCAAGCGTGTCGGCTTCGTTGCGTGCCTCCTTGGCAAGCCGTTCGATGGCGAGATTCCGGAATGACACTTCGCCGTGTATGCCTTGCAGGGCAATGGAACCTTGACTCAGCAGTTGCCGGGCGTGCTCCTCTGTGCGATATGGGTGTCCGGGTTCGGTATAACAAACAACTTCGGTTCCGTTAATGCAGACAATGATGTTTTGTCCGCGTACGGTTATCTCGAAGTCAAACCATTCTCCATCTTTTGCGAGTGAGCGATAGAGGTTGCGCACCGAGGCGAGTGAGCCGCTCTTGCGTGTGCCGTCGATGTCTCCGTTACGGAATATCACTTCATAACCGGACTCGCCGTCCGTATGAAAGAGGAGGCCTGCTTCGGAGCCGGGTTGTGTGAGGGCTTCTCCGGTGAGTCGGAAATTTTGGTATTCTTTGTCGTTGAAGAGCTTCCGGCCTTCTGCAATGACCGGGTCTGCCGTGTGAAGCGTAGATGTCCCGTCATTCCATTGGTCAAGTGGCTCGGGAGAACTGCTCCTGCCACAGCTTGTCAGGGTTGTTAGAAACAGAATAATTGCGGCAGCTGCCGTCTCGATGCGTGCAGCAATGGTAGAATGGCAAGAAGTGTTCATTATAGCATGGATTTTATGAATGATTATATTCCAATTATTGTCGGTACAAAGTTAGCCTTTTCTGAAAATATCTTTGAATACAAAAGAATTATTATCTTTGTAGTATTCTGTTTAAAGCCTTTTTAGCTACTTTTGCACGATAATAAAAAAGAAAGTTATGGAAAATCAGAGACCTTTGATATTGATTTCCAATGATGACGGCATCATTGCGAAAGGTATTAGCGAGTTAATCAAATTCCTCCGTCCGCTGGGCGAGATTGTGGTAATGGCGCCGGATGCACCTCGCTCTGGAAGTGCGTGTGCGCTGACTGTAACGGAACCTATCCACTACCAGTTGGTCCGTAAGGATGTTGGGCTGACGGTATACAAGTGTTCCGGTACGCCGACCGATTGTGTGAAGCTGGCTTTTCATACGGTGCTCGACCGCAAGCCCGACTTGGTGGTAGGCGGCATCAACCACGGCGACAATTCTTCTGTAAACCTGCATTATTCCGGTACGATGGGCGTTGTGATAGAGGGATGCCTGAAAGGAGTGCCTTCCATCGGATTCTCCCTTTGCAACCATGAGCCGAACGCTGATTTTGAACCTGCAGGTCCTTACATCCGCGAGATAGCCCGGCTGGTATTGGAGAAAGGACTCCCTCCGTTGACATGCCTCAATGTCAACTTCCCCGATACCAAAGAATTGAAGGGTGTGAAGATTTGCGAACAAACCAAGGGGCAATGGACCAATGAATGGGAAAACTTTGCCCATAGAGGAGATGCCCATTACTACTGGCTGACCGGCGAGTTTGAGAACAACGATGCCGAAAATGAGAAGAATGACCATTGGGCGCTTGATAACGGTTATGTGGCAATCACCCCGACCACGGTGGATGCAACGGCATACGGCTTGATTGATGAACTGAAAGCATGGTTCTGAATTAATTGACAATTATCAATTGATATGAAGTATTACTTGATTGTCGGTGAAGCTTCCGGCGACCTGCATGCCTCCCATCTGATGGCTGCATTGAAGGAGGAGGACTCGCAAGCGGAGTTCCGTTTCTTCGGAGGCGACCTCATGGCTGCAGTGGGCGGTGTGATGGTGAAGCATTACAAAGAGTTGGCGTATATGGGGTTCATTCCCGTACTGCTGCATCTGCGCACCATCTTTGCCAATATGAAGCGCTGCAAGGAGGACATTGTTACGTGGCAGCCGGATGTGCTGATTTTGGTGGACTATCCGGGCTTTAATCTGGATATAGCCAAGTTTGTCCATGCCAACACAAGGATTCCTGTCTTTTATTATATTTCTCCCAAGATTTGGGCATGGAAGGAATACCGCATCAAGAATATTAAACGGGATGTGGATGAGCTGTTCTCCATCCTACCGTTCGAGGTGGAGTTTTTTGAAGGGAAGCACGGGTATCCGATACATTATGTCGGCAATCCGACAGTGGATGAAGTGACGGCTTTTCTTGCTTCCAGCTCAGAGACATTCGACGACTTTGTCCGGGCAAACGGACTTTCGGCCAAACCCGTTATTGCTCTGCTGGCTGGTAGCCGCAAGCAGGAAATCAAGGACAATCTGCCCGACATGCTTCGTGCGGCAGCTTCTTTTCCCGATTATCAACTGGTGCTGGCCGGTGCTCCGGGTATTTCCCCCGAGTATTACAAACGTTATGTGGGTGGGGTGGACGTGAAGATTATCTTCAACAAGACATTCCCTTTGTTGAGGCAGGCAGAGGCTGCACTGGTCACTTCGGGGACGGCAACGCTGGAAACAGCTCTGTTTCGTGTGCCGCAAGCGGTATGTTACCATACTCCGATAGGGAAGGTTATCGCTTTCCTGAAACGGCATATACTGAAAGTGAAGTACATTTCCCTGGTCAATCTCATAGCCAACCGGGAGGTGGTGAAAGAGCTGGTTGCAGATACCATGACGGTAGAGCAGGTACGCTCGGAGCTGAACCGCATTTTGTACGATAAGGAATACCGCCGTCAGATGCTCGAGGGATATGAGTATATGGCATCCTGTCTGGGAGAGGCAGGGGCACCCAAACATGCTGCCCGCGAGATGGTGGCATTACTGAGGAGGAGGGAAGAATAATCGAAAAATTAAGAATTTGTTAAAATGGGAAAAGCCGGTGCAGTAAATGCCCGGCTTTTGTATTTTCTATATAGAAACAAATGAAAAGGACTTTGATTATGAAAAAGCTACATTGGTTATTTATGGCAATATGTTTGGCAGTGATGCCCGCTTTGCAATCATGTGATGATAACGACGGATATTCTTTGGGTGATTTTACCCCGCCTTTGTGGGCCACTGTGCGTGTTACGGGAAATGCCTTTTATTTAAACTGCGATGTTTGGGGGACGCTCTGGCCGGTGAATACGGACATAGGGTGGTATGATGCTGTGGATGGGCAGCGTGTGATTACCGTGTTCAATCCTTTGTGGGACAACTATGCAGGATATGACCATGCTGTGAAGCTGCTGCGTCTGCAGAACGTCTTGACGAAAGAGGTGGAGACGCTGACTCCCGAAACCGAAGAGGAATTTGGTAATGACCCCGTGTTTATATATAAAGGTGATATCACCATCAGTGGTGGCTATATGAACATTTTTTTCATGCAGAACCTGCCATCTTCGACTGATAATAAACACCGCATCAGCCTGGTGCGTCCGCAAGAAGATGATGCTTTGTATGGCGAAGATGGATACGTCCATTTGGAACTCCGCTATAACGATTATGATGACCTGACGGGACGTCGTAGTCCTGGTGCTGTCTCCTATAACTTGAACAGTCTGGACATCCCCTCTGAAACCAAAGGCATCAAGTTGAAACTCAATTCAGAAGAGAATGGAGAGGTGGAAGTAACCTTTGATTTGAAAACTGCGGGGAGTAATGAAAAGCTGACTACTAATGTGGATTTGTCCAATATGCAGTTGAAGTAAGAAAGAGTTTGCGAGAGTATATAGTTAGAAAGAGCACCCGGGATTTTGATGTCATTCATCTTGCCCGGGTGCTCTTTTTATATTTGTTTTATGTAAGTTTGGTCATGTGAGCCGTCGTTAGAACATCGTCAAGGCATATAGATAAACAACTGCTGCAGGAATTGCCATCAGGGCACTGTCGAAACGGTCGAGCATCCCTCCATGCCCCGGCAGAATGTTACCGGAATCCTTGATGCCCAATTGGCGTTTCATGAGTGATTCGGTCAGATCGCCCCAAGTGCCGAAAATGACGACAACGATTGCCAGACCTACCCATTGCCATCCTGGCATAAAAGGAAAGAAATGTGCAAAGCCAAGAGAGGAAGCGATGGAGAATATTCCGCCGCCGATGCTGCCCTCCCAGGATTTTTTAGGTGAGATACGTTCGAACAGACGGTGTTTGCCTATCAGCGAACCTACGCAATAGGCACCTGTATCGCTCAACCAGATAAATACGAAAATGGAAAGCGGTAGAATAGGGTTGTAGGTCACACTGCTCGTTTCCGGGGAATTCTGAAAAGCAAGTACGTTCAGCAGGGCAAAGGGGAGTGCCACGTACAATTGGCTTAGCATGGAGTAGGCCCAGTTACCCGTCGGATTCTTTTTCTTGAGGTAAAGTTCCGTAATCATCATGTAGAGCAATAGTCCCAAATAAGGAAGGAATACTCGTGCTCCTACAGACTGCTGGGTACAGAAACTCATCAATGCAAGGAAAAGGTAGGCTCCCCCCAATGCAGTGATGGTCTTGTTTATGCTTACTTCGCCGCTCTTGCTGACTAATTGGGCAAACTCATGTACGCTCAGTGCGCTGATAATGGTGAACAGTATACCGAACGAAAGGGGGCTGTAAAGAATACAGCCCACCAATACTATGACGAATAACACGCCGGTAACGGCACGTTGGATAAAGTTATTTTTCATGCTTTTCTTCTTCCTTAACTTCCTTTTCTGCTTCTATGGCTTTTTGCTCTTCTTCTTGCTCCGCTTTTTTCAGCTCGGCAGCAGTCTTGTTTGCACTGATTTCTTCCGAACGGGAAGCCCATGGACGTTTCCCAAAGATGTGTTCAACGTCTTCGGCAAAGATTACTTCTTTGTCAATCAGCAGTTGTGCCAGCCGGTTGTGCCCTTCTTGGTTTTCGGACAATATTTTCTTGGCACGTTCGTACTGTTCATTAACCATCTGCTTCACTTCTTCGTCAATCAATTCCGCAGTCTTTTCGCTATACGGGCGGTTGAAGGAATATTCCTCATTATTATAATAGCAGAGGTTGGGTAGTTTTTCGCTCATACCCAGATAGGCAATCATACCGTACGCCTGCTTTGTCACGCGTTCCAAGTCATTCATGGCTCCGGTGG
Organism: Bacteroides sp. AF20-13LB; assembly: GCF_003603065.1. Classification (NCBI taxonomy): domain Bacteria; kingdom Pseudomonadati; phylum Bacteroidota; class Bacteroidia; order Bacteroidales; family Bacteroidaceae; genus Bacteroides; species Bacteroides sp. AF20-13LB. The sequence continues at coordinate 257,314 of NZ_QTMH01000006.1, read as the reverse complement.
ATATTCTACCTAAGAATAGGTCTTCGGCGGCACGTCCTCCCAAGGTGGCACACATCTCATCGAGCATCTGTTCCTTAGTGGTGATTTGCCGTTCTTCCGGCAGATACCAAGCCGCGCCCAAAGCGCGTCCACGGGGTACAATGGTTACTTTAATCAGCGGATTGGCGTATTCCAGTAACCAGGAGATGCTGGCATGGCCGGCTTCGTGTATAGCAATGGAACGGCGTTCGGCTTCGGTAGTGATTTTGGTTTTCTTTTCTAATCCCCCCACAATACGGTCTACGGCATCCAGGAAGTCTTGCTTTCCGACGAACTTCTTGCCGTGGCGGGCGGCTATCAAAGCTGCTTCGTTACATACATTGGCAATGTCTGCCCCCGAGAATCCGGGAGTCTGGCGTGCCAGAAGGTCTACATCCACACTATTGTCTATCTTGATGGGGCGCAGGTGTACACCGAATACTTCCTTACGCTCATTAAGGTCGGGTAGGTCTACATGTATCTGGCGGTCAAAACGTCCGGCGCGCAGCAATGCCTTATCCAAAACGTCCACACGGTTGGTGGCGGCTAAGATGATAACACCACTATTGGAGCCGAAACCGTCCATCTCGGTCAGTAACTGGTTCAATGTGTTCTCGCGCTCGTCGTTGCCACCCATAGCGGCTGCTTTGGCACGGGCACGCCCTACAGCGTCAATCTCGTCGATGAACACGATACAAGGCGCTTTTTCCTTTGCTTGGCGGAACAAATCGCGGACACGGGAAGCTCCCACGCCGACAAACATTTCCACAAAGTCGGAACCTGCCAAAGAGAAGAAAGGTACGTTGGCTTCTCCGGCCACGGCCTTTGCAAGCAGGGTCTTTCCGGTTCCCGGAGGGCCTACCAGCAAGGCGCCCTTGGGTATCTTACCTCCCAAATCGGTATATTTCTGGGGCTCTTTCAAGAACTCGACAATTTCTTCTACCTCTTGCTTGGCTTCAGCAAGTCCTGCCACATCCTTGAATGTAATCTTGATGGGGGAACCTTTTTCAAACAATTGGGCCTTGGACTTTCCTACGCTGAAGATGCCTCCACCTCCGCCCATGCCTCCACCACCGCTCATGCGGCGGGACATGAAAATCCAGAAACCGATAAGGAATGCAAAGGGGAGAATCTGCCACAAAATGGCACCGAAGTAGTTCCGCTTTTTTTCGTAGTTAATGGAGCCGTCAAAGTGGGCGTCGTCTCTTTCCTTTTGCAGGAAATTACCTAGGCTCTCGCGTGAGGGGGCCTCGGTCGTAATAAGCGGATTCTTGCCTACGCGGCTGGAGTCCTGGCGAAATACGTTTCCTACGTGCTGGGGTTTGACGTATGCTTCGACGGAATTGTCGTCGTAGCCGATGACTTTGCTTATATAACCGTCTCGTACATATTGCTGGAATTCATCATAAGAGATGTTTTTAGTTGCCGTACCACTTTCATTGGTCAGGTACAACCCCAGCAACATCATCGCTATAATCATATACAGCCAGTTCAGGTTGAACTTGGGCATATTCACTTTATTGGGTTTCTTGTTGGTATTATTGTCCATACGTTTTGATTAATCGAGGTCAGGAATTTGAGTTAATTTGGCGTCTGCCCATAGGTGCTCCAGATTGTAGAATTCCCTTGTTTCAGGCAGGAAGACATGCACCAATATGTCCGAGTAGTCCATAGCTACCCATTCGGCATTGCGCAGCCCGTCTACGGCAAAGGGCTTGGTATCGGCACCCTTGCGTGTGAAGTCCCTGATGGATTCTACAATGGCTGTCACTTGGCTGGGAGAGTTTCCTTGGCAGATGACGAAATAATTGCATATTGTATCGTCGATTTTTGTCAGATCTGCGATGACGATTTTTTTTCCTTTTTTATCTTGAATACCTTCTGTTATCTGTTGAATCAGTTTCTTCGTTTCGTTCATTATACATTATTATATTAAAACAGTTGACAAATATACGTTGATTTCTCATATCAAACACGCAAAAGAGGAAAACTCTTTCAATTTTTGATTTTTTTTAGTTATATAATCCTTTGGATTACGGTATCTTATCAGTTTTTTGCGAAAAAAATACTCGTTTTTGTTTTGATTTATAGAAATCTTTGTATCTTTGCAACCGCAAAACGGAAATAATAACAATTGGGCTATGGTGTAATGGTAACACTACAGATTCTGGTCCTGTCATTCCTGGTTCGAATCCAGGTAGCCCAACGAACTTACCTTATTTAAGTCAAAAAACCACTAAAATCGCAAGTTTTAGTGGTTTTTTGTTGCTTTTCGACCATGTACGAAAATTTCAGTGTAGGTATTCGGTGGCAAATTCAGTGACAAGGCTTCTGTAAGCCGGAAATATTCTGTAAATTTGTAGCATTTCAACATTAAAGCAGAATTTTATGGCAAAAGAATTAGCACTGAAGTACGGCTGTAACCCTAACCAGAAGCCGGCTCGCATTTTCATGCAGGAGGGGGAGTTACCTATTGAGGTTTTGAATGGACGTCCGGGGTATATTAATTTTATGGATGCCTTGAATGGATGGCAGTTGGTAAAGGAACTGAAAGAGGCGACCGGTATGCCTGCTGCAACTTCATTCAAGCACGTCAGTCCGGCGGGTGCCGCCATCGGCTTGGAACTCAACGAGACAATGAAGAAGATTTATTTTGTGGATAATCTTCCGCTCTCTCCGCTTGCTTGCGCATATGTGCGTGCCCGCGGTGCCGACCGTATGTCTTCCTATGGTGACTTTATCGCTTTGAGTGATGTGTGCGACGAGGCTACTGCACGTTTTATTAACCGCGAGGTCTCGGATGGCGTTATTGCTCCGGGGTATACGGACGAAGCACTGGCTATCTTGAGGGAAAAGCGTAAAGGAACTTACAATGTGATTCAGATAAGTCCCGGCTATAAGCCTGCCCCGATTGAACATAAGGATGTCTTTGGTATCACGTTTGAGCAGGGACGTAATGAGATAAAGCTGAATGGAGATGAACTCTTTGCGAATATTCCTACTCGGAATAAGAATTTCCCGGAAGCAGCGAAACGTGATTTGATGATAGCCCTTATCACTTTGAAATATACGCAGTCGAATTCTGTATGCTATGTGAAGGACGGTCAGGCTATCGGTATTGGTGCCGGCCAGCAGAGCCGTATCCACTGTACTCGCTTGGCGGGCAACAAGGCCGACATTTGGTATTTACGCCAGCATCCGAAGGTGTTGAATTTGCCATGGGTAGAGAAAATCCGCCGTGCCGACCGTGATAATACGATTGATGTCTATATCAGTGAAGACCATGACGATGTGCTGGCTAACGGTGTTTGGCAGCAGTTCTTTACGGAGAAACCTGAAGTGCTGACCCGTGAAGAAAAACGGGCTTGGTTGGATACATTGAAAGGTGTTTCTTTGGGTTCGGATGCATTCTTCCCTTTTGGAGACAATATTGAGCGTGCCCATAAGAGTGGAGTAGATTACATTGCCCAAGCGGGTGGTTCTGTACGCGATGACCATGTGATTGAAACTTGCGATAAATATGGCATTGCCATGTCGTTCACGGGTATCCGTCTGTTCCATCATTGATAAGGGGTATAAAAGTAGGCCCGCCCCCACGGCTGCATAGCTGTAGGGGCGGGTTCCTTTTTTATTAAGTCTTATCTTGTTACGTTATCCTTGGTTTTTGATGTTCTCGTCCACCACTTTTATCTTTTCTTTCACAAGCTCGATGTCTGCTTTCAGCTTTTCCACCTTGCGGTTGATTTCTGTCAGCAGACTATTTCCCTTCTTGGAAGAAGTGGTCAGGAAGCCGAGATTGTTTTCATATGTCTGGAGCTCGTTCTTCATATTGTCGAAGGCACGTACCAGCTTCTCACGTTCCCGGTAAAGGGCTTGTGGACTACCTTCCTGAATGGAGCTGATAGTCGACTTGAAATTGCTTAGCTTCTTGTTGGAGGCACTGATGTTGAAGCGTTCAAACAATTTGTCTATCTGACTATGGTATTGCTTATAGATTCGGTCTTTCTCTTTGAAAGGTACATGTCCTACGCCGTTCCACTCTTTCATGAGGTCGCGTACCAATTGGGTAGCTCCCTCCGTATCCATTTGGTCATCAATAGCATTCAGTTTCTCGATGATGTTTTTTTTCTTTTCCAGATTTTCCTGCTCTACGCTGCGCTGTGAAGAAGTGGCTTTGTTCTTTTGTTCGAAGAAGTAGTCACAAGCGGAGATGAAACGTTTCCATACGGCATCCGAATATTTCTTTGCTACCGGACCGATGGTTTTCCATTCTTTCTGAAGTTTGGTCAGTTCATCGGCAGTTACTTTCCAGTCGGTACTGTCCTTAAGAGCTTCTGCTTTTTCGCACAAGGCACGCTTCTTTTCCAGGTTTTCGTTCATACCTTCCTTCAGGGTCTTGAAGAACTCTCCCTTTTTACGGAAGAACTCGTCGCACGCTTTGCGGAAACGTTCGAAAATCTTCACGTTCATTTTTTGCGGAGCGAAACCGATGGTCTTCCATTTGTTTTGAAGTGCGATGACTTCTTGCGTTTTGCTCTCCCAAGAAGCAAAGTTTGTCAGTTCTTTGTAGTCGATGGCTTCTATGATTTCGCAAATTACGGTCTTTTGGTCAAGATTGTGTTGTTCCACTTCCTTCAATGCTTCGAAATGTTGCTGGTGACGTCGATTTACGGTTGTAGAGGCAGCTTTGAAACGTGCCCAGATTTCGTCGCGTAGTTCCTTGGCTACCGGCCCTGTATCACGAAATTCTTGATGTAGCTTCTGTAACTGATGGAAAGCTGAAACTACATCCGCTTCATCCGCCAGCTTTTCGGCAGCTTCACAGAGATGTGTCTTGATTTCCAAATTCTTCTTGAAATCGTATTCGCGGAATTCATTGTTCAGTTTCAGAAGGTCATAGAATTTCTCAACATACAATTGGTAGTTTTTCCAAAGCTCGTTGACCTTAGCTTGCGGAACGAGTTTAACTTCGTTCCATTGCTGCTGTAGTTTCTTGAACTCCGTATAGCTCTTGTTGGCGTCATCTGGAGATTCAACCAGCTCCTTCAGCTCTTCGATGATGGAAAGCTTTACCTGCAGGTTCATTTCCTTCTGCTTCTCCAGTTCGGCTGTGAGTGCGCTTCTTTTTTCTTTGATGACGGACATGATATTCTTGAACTCTTCTTCCACACTGTCTGTTTGTGGAACAAAGTTCTCCGCGGCGCCTCCGTTTTCAATGAACAGTTTTCTGGCCGCTTCCTGCTCAGCATTGTGCAGCTTGTAGAAAGATTGCTTCAAACCGTCTATTTCAGGTTTTGCCACGTTCTCCACGTCTGCAACCACCTCTTTGAGTTTGGCAAGTATTTCCTCTTTCGTGAGCTTCTGAACTGGCTCTACCGGCTTTTCCGAAACGATTTCTTCAGCGGGAGTTTCTGTTGTTGCCGGTTCAGAAACCTCTGCTGTCTTCTTTTCTTCTTCTAATTCCACCGGCTTTTCGGGGAGATTAGTGTCATGAGTGTCCGTCATTGTATTTACTTTTTTAGAAACGGGTTCCTCCCGTTCGGGTTACATTAGGCTACAAATTAATGAAATAAAATGATTACTTCATACAATTTGCCTTGATTTTTTTCTATTTTCTTGTTTTTATGACAGTAAGACAGTGATACCCATGTACAGCATCATGCCTATAATGTCATTGGTAATGGAGATAAACGGGCCGGTGGCAATGGCCGGGTCAACCTTCAGTTTCTCTAAAGTCATGGGGACCAGCGTTCCGAAGATGGAGGCGAACATGACGACTGCAAAGAGGCTGATGGAGACGGAATAAGTGACCGTAGCCGTAGCTCCGAACCGGATAAAATTATAGATGTATACCAGCAGGGAGATGATGGTGGCATTGATGACCGCCACTACTGCTTCCTTGGCTACCTGCTTGAAGGTGTCTTTGGCATCCAGTGAGCTGTTGGCAAGGCCTTGCACGATGATGGCAGACGACTGGGTTCCCACGTTTCCCCCCGTACCACCAATCAACGGAATATAAAGGGCCATTTCCGGATGGGCGGCGAAAGTCGTGTCGAAGTTACCCAATATCATGGAGTTGCCTATACCGCCTAACATACCGATAAGTAACCATGGAAGGCGAGCAGAAGTTTGGCGCATGACATTATCGTCCGTTTCTACATCTTGGGACAAACCGGATGCCAGCTGGTAATCACGTTCCGACTGTTCGCGGACTTCGTCCATAACGTCGTCTACGGTAATCTGGCCTACCAGACGCCCGATACTGTCTACAACAGGAGCTGCCACCAAGTCATACTTTTCGATGATTTGTACCACTTCGTCAATGGGGGTATCTACATGGACGGAGATAGGATCTTTCCGCATCACATGCTTTACCTTGGAGACAGAAGGGGAAGTTATCATTTTCTTCAATGGGAATACCCCTTGCAGACGGTCTTCGTCGTCGATGACGTATACGTAGTAAATTTCATCCAGCTTTTCAGCTTGCAGGCGCATTTCCTTCAGGCACTCCGGCATACTCCAGTTTTCATTGACAGTCACCATTTCCGTACCCATCAAACCACCGGCAGTGTCTTCATCATATTTCAGCAGGTCAACGATGTCACCGGCTTGTTCTATATCTTCGATGTGCGAAAGTACTTCCTCCTGCTTGTCTTCATCAAGTTCGCGCATCAGGTCTACGGCATCGTCCGTGTCCATATAATCCACGAAACGCTTGGCAATGGTCTCCGAAGGAAGAAGTTCCAGGAATTCTTTCCGGATGTCTTCGTCCATTTCAACCAGTACGTCCGCTGCCGTTTCGTTGTCAAGGAGGCGGTAAACGAAGCGGGCTTCCTCCAAGCTGAGGTCATTACACAGTTCTGCAATATCCGCCGGGTGAAGGTCTGTCAAAAGTGTTTTGACGTTTTCCGCGTCTTTCTGTTCTATCAGGCTTTTGACTTTGTCTATGTATTCTTCGTCTATTTCCATGATTGTTCGTGTTTGATCACTAATCATTAATCGTTTTCAATGCCTGCTCCACTTGGTTGGTCAGCTGAATAAATTCCTTTACGGACAGTTGTTCCGGGCGTTTATTAAATAATACGTCCTCCGTCAGTGGACAGTCTTTGCCGAGTATCGGCTTTATGGAGTTCCGTAGAGTCTTGCGTCGTTGATTGAACGTGGTTTTCACTACTTGCTTGAACAATTTCTCATCGCATCCTAAATCGTGCGTTTCATTGCGCATCATGCGGATGACGGCACTTTTAACTTTTGGGGGTGGGTTGAAGACATGTTCGTGTACCGTAAACAAGTACTCCACTTTGTACCATGCTTGTATCAGTACGCTTAGGATTCCGTATGTCTTGCTGCCCGGTCCGGCTGCTATGCGCTCGGCTACTTCCTTTTGTATCATACCCGTACAGCAGGGAATCAGGTCCTTATATTCCAGCATTTTGAAGAATATCTGGCTGGAGATATTATAAGGATAGTTTCCCGTCAATACAAAAGCTTGTCCGCCAAACAACCGTTGCAGGTTCATTTTGAGGAAGTCGTCCTCAATGATGTTGTCTTTCAGTTGCGGATAGGCTTCCCGTAGGTAGGCCACTGACTCGTAGTCCAGTTCTACTACTTTGACGTTGCGCTCTTTGGGCAGAAGAAACTGGGTCAGTACCCCCATTCCCGGACCAACTTCGAGGATGGGAATTTCGGGACAGACATCTACCGTGTCGGCGATGTCTTGTGCCACTTTCAGGTCTTTCAGGAAGTGCTGCCCGAGAAACTTTTTAGGTTTAACTACTCTCATGTATCAACTAAATCATTACTTTTGCTCCGTAAATGCAGGCTGTAATGCGAACTACAACCTATCTTTACACGGAGCAAAGGTAGTTCTTTTCAATGAAGAATGAAGAATGAAGAATGAAGAATTTGGGAATATCGTATGAATAAGCTGCTAAAAAAGACATTGAAAATCATCTTACCCATTTTATTAGGTGGTTTTATCCTCTATTGGGTATATCGTGATTTTGACTTTTCAAAGGCAGAAGAAGTTCTCCTTCATCAGACGAACTGGTGGTGGATGTTGTTGTCCTTGTTCTTCGGTGTGATGAGCCATGTGTTACGAGGCTGGCGTTGGAAGCAGACTTTGGAGCCACTGGATGCTCATCCCAAAACAAGCGATTGCGTCGATGCCATTTTCGTATCTTATGCCACCAATCTGGTACTGCCCCGTGTGGGAGAGGTTTCACGTTGTGGAGTACTTGCCAAATATGATAATGTTTCCTTTGCGAAGTCCTTGGGGACGGTGGTGACAGAGCGGTTGGTAGATACGCTTTGCATTCTGCTGATTACGGGGATTACTTTTTTGGTGCAGATGCCCGTTTTTTTCCGTTTTTTCGAGGAGACGGGCACCAAGATTCCTTCGCTGGTGCATCTTGTGACTTCCCCTTGGTTTTATGTGGCTTTTTTTTCTATTATTGGTGTTTTGGTACTTCTCTATTTTCTGTTGCGTATGCTTTCTTTTTTTGAAAAGGTAAAGGGAGTAGTCTTGAATATATGGGAAGGTGTGATGTCGCTTAAGAATGTGAAGAATGTGCCTTTGTTTGTTCTTTACACTTTACTTATTTGGCTATGCTATTTCTATCATTTCTATATAACTTTCTATTGCTTCCAGTTTACGGAGCACCTTAGTTTCCTTGCCGGGCTGGTGATGTTTGTCGGCGGAACGTTTGCAGTTATTGTTCCCACGCCCAACGGGGCAGGACCCTGGCACTTTGCTGTCATCACTATGATGATGCTTTATGGGGTAAATGCTACGGATGCGGGTATATTTGCTCTGATAGTGCATGGCATACAGACGTTGCTGGTGATAGTGTTAGGCATCTACGGGTCGTTGCACCTGGCATTGGCGAATAGGGCAAAGAAATAGACGTTTCTTGTGGTGGGTTCCTATATTGTCACTTCTTGTGTTAGAGGATAGAGACAGTACTTATAGAGAGTACTCCTTTAAAAGTACTGTAATACTTCTTTGCAAGTACTTCAGTACTTCCTTATAAGTACTGAAGCCTAAAGGTTGTTGGAAGATTGGTTTCTTTAAACGATATTGTTGCTTGGATATAGAAGTGGGAGAAATTCCTAAATATGGTAGCTATATTAGGTGCAGATGTTCTATCGCAATATGTGAAGATGTAAAAGCCATGTTTAAGATAGCTGATGATTTAGTACTTTAGAAAAATCCCGGTTTATTGTACTTTCCGAGAATAAACCGTTATATTTGCGAAAACTAACTTTTTAGAATTATGAGTACAATCTTACAGTTAGCTCCACAGAATGTATGGAAGCACTTTTATTCACTGACCCAGATTCCCCGTCCGTCAGGACATATGGAGAAGATTACCAAATTCCTTATTGATTTTGGAAAAGGTTTGGGGTTGGAATCATTTGTCGACGAGGTCGGCAATGTTATTATTCGTAAGTCTGCCACTCCGGGTATGGAAAACCGCAAGGGCGTCATCCTTCAGGCGCATATGGACATGGTGCCCCAGAAGAACAACGATACTATCCACGATTTTACAACAGATCCCATTGAAACCTATGTTGACGGTGATTGGGTGAAAGCCAAAGGAACTACGCTGGGAGCAGATAATGGTTTGGGAGTGGCTGCCATTATGGCGGTGCTCGAAGATAATAACTTGAAGCATGGTCCATTGGAAGCCCTGATTACCAAGGATGAAGAAACGGGAATGTATGGTGCATTCGGCTTGAAACCCGGGACTATGCAAGGGGAAATTCTGCTGAACCTTGATTCTGAGGACGAAGGCGAACTCTATATCGGCTGTGCCGGTGGTCTTGATATTACTGCTACTTTGGAATATAAGGAGGAGACGCCTATGGCCGATTTCGTTGCTCGTAAGATTACGCTGAAAGGTTTGCGTGGCGGTCACTCCGGTTTGGAAATCAATGAAGGGCGCGGTAATGCCAATAAATTGCTGGCACGCATCGTACATGATTTGCTGATTGAGTTTGACTCCCAGCTGGCAAGTTTTGAAGGTGGTAATATGCGTAATGCTATCCCTCGCGAAGCACATGCAGTATTGGTGTTCAATCCTGAGGATATGGACGGTTTGGAAGATTATATGAAGGAATACGAGGCACAACTGAATGACGAATATGCTCCGATTGAAAGTGGTATTACCCTGAGTATAGAAGAGGTAACTCTACCCACTGCCGTTGTTCCTTCAGAAATCCAGGATAATATGATTAACGTGTTGATGGCTTGCCAGAATGGTGTGATGCGTATGATTCCTACTGTTCCCGATACTGTAGAAACCTCCTCTAATTTGGCTATCGTAATCATTGCAGATGGTAAGGCCGAAGTTCGTATTTTGGCGCGTAGTTCTTGCGATACGATGAAGGATTTCCTGGCAGACAGCCTGACAGCTTGTTTCGCTATGGCAGGTATGAAGGTGGAGTTGAGTGGTGGCTATTCCGGATGGCAACCCAATGTGGATTCTCCCATACTGCATGCCATGAAGCTGTCCTATAAGCAGCAGTTTGGTGTGGAACCTGCCGTGAAGGTTATTCATGCAGGTTTGGAATGCGGTATTATTGGTGCCAATTGTCCAGGACTCGATATGATTTCTTTCGGTCCCACTTTGCGTTCTCCGCATTCACCGGACGAGCGTGCGTTAATTCCTACTGTTTCCAAGTTCTATGATTTCTTGGTGGCTACATTGGAGCAGACTCCTGAAAAGTAGAGAATACTTTATGTAATGAATAGGGGCAGGGTGCTTTATTAAGTATCCTGCCTTTTTTGTCTGTGACAGTTTGTCCTCTTTCTGCCAGAATGTCCCAGACTTATTACAATGGTATGTCAATATCCTTGCACTTTCTCCCTAAAAATTGACCTAAGTCAAGAAATATGTTATAAAACATGTTTTCTATCTGTTTTTTGCTTGTTATCTTGAACAAAGGCTCTATTTTTGTGTTGTAAAACATGAAAACAATAGAAAACTAGTAGATTTTTTAAGGATAACAAGATTGATTTTAGGAGGATAACAAAATGAAAATGTTAAAGAGTTTTTTTAAGCATGTCGGCGAAGCCGATAAGAACATTTGGGGTTACGTAATGCTTTAAGCATTCCCCCCCCTTTCGTGAAGTATTGAATTTTAGTTTTCAGGTATTAGTTTAATTTTTTAAGATTATGAAAAAGAAGATTGCAAATTCATTTAAGCACATTCTTACCGCAGCTGGTAAGAATTGGATGGAGGCAATGAGATATTATAGCCTCCAAATGTGAGTACACTAACATTTAAGTATAGCACAAGGGATATGTTTGCAAAACATATCCCTTGTTTTTTTGTAGGAGTAGAATAAGATTTTTTATGTCCAAAAGTACATTTGTTTGAACTTTATTCACTTCCTTTGTTATTAATACAAAGACTAACAAACGAATAATTATGAGAGTAATTCAAAGAATTTGTAGCATATTGTTGCTGCTGGTTACATTTGGGGCTTCGGCATTGTATGCGCAGACGTACGATAAGTTGTGGAAGCAGGTGGAGCAGGCTCAAAAGAAAAGCCTGCCTCAAACAGTGATAAAACTGGCTGATGAAATCTATCGGAAAGGTCGGCAAGAGCAGAATGCTCCGCAAATGTTGAAAGCCTACATTTGTAGGGAGACTTATCAAGAGGGGCTGACTCCGGACAGCCTTTACTCCAGTCTGAAATATATGGAATCTTGGGCACAATCGGAGAGGAATCCGGTGAACAAGGCTATTCTACACTCTTTGTTGGCATATGAATATGCTGACTTGATGCGGAAGAATCGCCGTGTCTTGCTGTCACGTACTTTACTGACTGTTGACGAGGTTCCAGAAGATATCCGTGAGTGGAGTATCAGCCAGTTTGTGGATAAAATAGATAGGTGTAACCGTGCATCCTTGCAGGATTCCATCCGCTTGCTCAATACATCTGCAGAACAATATGTGCCTTTTGTGGTGTTGGAAGACGGTAGCCGGTTCTATGGGCACGATATGTACCATCTATTGGTAAGCCGTGCTGTTGATGCTTATCGGCAGCTGGATGGTTTCAGCGTGGATTCTTTGGTACAGACCCGTATCGAAAGGATTTATCTGGATATGATGAATGCTTATCGCCATCGTGCCGGTTCGGAAGATGCTATGTTGCTCTGTTGTCTTGATTATTGGAACTGGAAGTTGACCGGTGGTATCAGCCAGCAGCCTTATCCTACTTTCCGAATGCGTCAGGAAAAGGCTAATCGGGAATATCTTGAGGTTTTGGATAAATTGATAAAGGAATACGGTTCACGAGAGGTTTGTGCCGAGGTTTACATTCATAAAGCCAACCACCTGCGCCGTTTGGAACCGAAACGCGCTGATGAGGCTCTAAAAGTCTGTGAAGAAGGCTTGAAGCGCTATCCTGCGTATAAGCGTATCAATGAGTTGAAAAATATCCGTGAACAGATTTTACAGCCTGAACTCATTCTGACTATGAATGAAAGCGGTTATCCCGGCGATTCGGTGAATATGAGGCTGCATTATCGTAATGTCGAGGGCTTCACTCTCAACTTATATACCACTACTTTAAGTGAAGTACCTTGGATGGACCATGGTATAAATAAAGATACTTATAGAAAGTATGCCCGGAAGTTTTCTTCCACGCATTTTGGCTTAAAGCCGTTGCCAGGCAAGGATAAATTGCCTGAAGATGTCCCTTATCTTGCCTCGGACACTGTATTTAAGTTCATGATTCCTCGGGAAACGGGAGTCTATATTCTTCAAATAGTACCTGATACTGAAACGGCCCGTACAGATGATAAATTTCTGGTATCTACCCGCTTCAAGGTGCTGACATTGGATTTGGGTGACAACCGTATGGAAGTGGCTACATTGGATGCCCGTAGTGGACAGCCGATTGCTGGTGCCAAGGTGAGTTTCTACTCTTCTTATGATGAGAAGAATAGAAAAGTGATGGCAGAGGTACTGACTGATGCCGGGGGGAAAGCTGTATTACCCTGGCAGAGTGAAATCCGAAGTTATGTGGCGCGTAAAGGCAGAGACACAGCCATGATGCCGCAGAACGTTTATATGAATCATCCTTATTACGGTATTAAGGATACAGATTGGAGGCAGATGGCATTGCTGACAGACCGTTCGCTTTATCGTCCCGGGCAGACCGTTCATGTAAAAGGGATAGCTTACAAGCAGAATAGTGATAGCGCCCAGGTACTACAAGGAGTTGATTATGAGCTTGTCTTGTTGGATGCCAACCGCAAGGAACTTGCCACCAGGAAGGGGCGGACCAATGATTTCGGCTCTTTTGCTACGGAGTTTGTACTTCCGGCAGCTTGCCTGAATGGCATGTTCAGCATACGAACCAAAGAGACTCAATCTACCGTCACTTTTAGGGTAGAGGAGTACAAGCGACCTACGTTCGAGATTGCCTTCACTCCGGTTTCGGAAGCTTATCGGCTGGGTGACAAGGTTGTGTTGAAAGGAAATGTCAAGGCCTTCAATGGCATGATGGTGCAGGATGTGCCATTGGCATATACGGTGACTCGCCGGAATCCGAGACCTGGTTATTGGAGCAATGCTGATAAACCATTATTGTCTGACACCATACAATTGGATACCAACGGGGATTTTTCCATACCCTTGACTTTGGAAGCTCCGGCTGTAGATACAGACGGGTATGGGAGTGTGTATACTTATCATGTGGAGGCGGTGGTGACGGATGAGGCCGGTGAAACGCAATCCGCTTCGTATAACTTGTTGGCAGGTCCTAAGGCTTATTCCTTTGATATTCGCTTGCCTCAATATGTTTGTAAGGAAGACAGTATGCTTTTCACTTTTGGAGTGAATAATGTAATGAATATTCCTCAGCACATTGAAGGTTCCTATTGCCTTTATCCATTTGCAGAACAAAATGGGGCAAGGAATATTGCAGGTTCTGAACCCTTGGATGATGTTGTATTGGAGGGTACCTTCACAGCCAATCGGCTCCAGGATTTTTCGGCTTGGAACAAGCTTCCTTCAGGTAACTATCGCTTGAAACTTTCTGTACGTGATAGTTTGGGACGTGAAGAGAATAATGGGGCATATGGCAGTGACAGTTTCATGCTCTTTTCAAAGAGTGACAAGCGTCCGGCTGCGTTTACAGATTTCTTTTATTATAAAGAAAATGAGGAATTTGATGTACAGTACCCTGCCGCTTTTCTTTTGGGGACTTCTTATCGGGATGCATATGTGCTGATGGATGTCTTTTGTGACAGAAAACGCATTGAAAGCCGTGTGTTGCAGTTGAATGATACTATTATTCGTATGGAATTCCCTTATAAGGAAGCATATGGCAAGGGAATCACCATTCTTTTCAGTTTTGTGAAAGCTGGCGAGATGTACAGTCATCAGGTTGAACTGAAGAAGCGGGAGCCGGAACGTGCTCTCGACATGAAATGGGAAGTGTTCCGTGACCGTTTGCGTCCCGGACAGGAAGAAGAGTGGAAGCTCGTCATAAAGACGCCTCAAGGTATGCCTGCTGCGGCTGAGATGTTGGCTACGATGTACGACGCTTCACTGGATAAGATTTATAAGAGTAACCAGATACTACGGGTTTTCTATCCGGATAATCTGTATGGGGCATTCCGTGGTGCGAGCCGTTATAATAGCAATTACTTCTCCGTTTATTTCCCGTTGAAGGCTTGGAGGGTTCCGGTGTGGTCGTTTGACTACTTCTGTTCTCCTTATATGGATGGAAGGATGCGGATAGTGATGGTAGAAGACAATGCGCTTTTGGAAGAAGTAAGTGTTGTGGGGTATGGGACTACCCGGAATAGCTCTTTGACCGGTAATCTTAGAATACGTGGTGCCAACCAGCCGATGCTTGCTTCCAAAGCAGAATCCGGGAATGCCGTTGAAGTGAAATATGTTCCTGCACAAGTAGCGGAAGACGCGGTGGAAGATGTTGTTTTTGAATCGGAAACGATACCGGTTGGCGAGGCCTTGCAACCTATTGAGGGGCTTCGCACCAACTTTGCCGAAACAGCCTTTTTTTATCCTCAACTTCGTACAAACGAACAAGGGGAGCTTGCGTTTTCTTTTACGATGCCGCAGAGCTTGACTCGTTGGAATTTCCGTGGTTACTCACATACTAAGGATATGCTGACTGGGATATTGGATGCTTCCGTTGTAACTGCCAAGGAGTTTATGCTGACTCCGAATATGCCTCGGTTTGTCCGCGTTGGAGATAAAACACAGATAGCCGGAACAATAGCCAATCTGACGGGTAAAGCGGTGAAAGGAACAGCAGTATTCACACTGTTCGACCCTATGACGGAGAAAGTTATTGCTACTCAACGTCAGAAATTCTTGGTAGAAGCAGGAAGAAATACTGCTGTCAACTTCCATTTCGAAGTGTCCGACCGCTATGATTTGCTTGGTATTCGTATGGTTGCCGATGGAGGTACGTTTAGCGATGGCGAGCAGCATCTGTTGCCCGTATTAAGTAATAAGGAGTATATTACGGAAACGCTTGCTATGCCTATCCGTGGCGAGGAGACCCGTACGTTCTCATTAGACAGCCTTTTCAACCGTAATAGCCGTACAGCGACAGACCGTCGTCTGACTGTAGAATTTACCGGGAATCCGGCTTGGTATGCTGTACAAGCGTTGCCGGCATTGAGCCTGCCTGCCAATGATAATGCCATTTCTTGGGCTACAGCTTGGTATGCCAATAGTCTGGCAGGCTTCATTGCCAACAGCCAGCCCCGCATTAAGACTGTATTTGACAGTTGGAAGGCTGCCGGTGGCACGAAAGAAACCTTCCTCAGCCAGTTGGAGAAGAATCAGGATGTGAAGAATATCCTGCTCAGCGAGTCTCCGTGGGTACTGGAAGCTACTACTGAAGCCGAACAGCAGGCACGTATTGCCACGCTGTTTGATATCAACCAACTGAATAACCGCAATCTTTCCGCTTTTACCAAATTGAAAGAATTGCAGGGTGAAGACGGTGGATGGAGCTGGTATAAGGGAATGTCCGGTAGCCGCTATATAACTGGCTATATTACAGAATTACTTGTTCGTCTTCCTCTGCTGACGAAAAATGAACAGCCTGAAGAAGTTGCCGCCATGCGGCAGAAAGCTTTCGGCTATTTGAATCGGCAGGCTTTGGAAGAGTATCGCAATATCCGTAAAGCCGAAAAAAATGGCGCCAGAATTACTGCCAACTCCGAATCGGCAATGACATATCTGTATCTGATAGCCCTTAGCGGCGAACAAGTGCCGGCAGACAATCAAGCGGCTTACCGCTATTTCCTATCAAAAGTAGGTGCCAATCTTAAAGATGGAACCATGAGCAGCAAGGCGCAGTCTGCCATCATCCTGAAAGCAGTAGGGCGTACAGCCGAGGCGAATGAATTCATCGCTTCCCTCAAGGAACATCTGGTACAGACGGATGAACTGGGTGCATACTTTGCTTTCCAAGCAAATCCGTATAACTGGGGTATGCTGCCCATCCCTGCCCATGTGGAAGTAATGGAAGCCCTGCGTATGGCAGGTGGCAACGATGCTTTGGTGGAGGAAATGAAACTCTGGCTGCTGAAACAGAAGCAGACTACCAGTTGGAATTCTCCGGTTGCAACGGCTGATGCTGTTTATGCATTGCTTTGTCAAGGTACTAATCTGCTGGAAAGTCGGGGAGACGTACGTATCACGTTAGGTAACAAAGTTTTGGAAACATTGTCGCCTACAAAGACCATAATCCCGGGTTTGGGTTATGTCAAGGAAACCTTCGCTCAAGGAAGTCCGGAGCTGAAAGCTAAAACCGTCACCGTAGAGAAACGGGATGCAGGCATTGCCTGGGGAGCTGTTTATGCCCAGTATCTGTCACCCATATCTGATGTAAAGCAGCAGGGGGGTGAATTGAATGTAGAGAAGAAACTTTATGTAGAGCGTATATCGGCCGGTGGTAGCAAGTCCTTGCAACCGGTTACGGAAGGGACCGTATTATCCGTCGGTGATAAAATAGTGGCCCGTTTGACTATCCGCTTGGACCGTACTATGGATTTTGTTCAGTTGAAAGACCAGCGGGGTGCCTGCTTTGAACCTATAGGCTCGCTTTCCGGTTATCGTTGGAGTAATGGCCTCGGTTATTATGCAGAAGTGGAAGATGCCGCAACCAATTTCTTCTTCGACCATTTGGGCAAAGGCGTTTATGTCTTAGAGCACAGTTATCGCATAGCCCGTGGCGGAACATACGAAACGGGGCTGGCCACGATACAGTGTGCGTATGCTCCGGAGTATGCTTCGCATTCGGCGGGAGGGATAATTGTAATAAAGTAACAATAGAGTATGGAGCGGAGCGCAATTTGTACAAATTGCGCTCCGCTATTTTAGGTACTCTCGCTAAAAACACCTATTTTTGTCCGACTAATATTGAATGAGAGTGGCAGAATTAGGAAATCTTGATATTAAGAAAAATAGATGAAGCGGATATTGATAACTTTATATGTGCTTGCAAGTGTGGTATTGACTGCTGTAGCGCAAGCTCGTTTTACCTCGAATACAGAGATGTACAGTTTCGGCCAGATAGAATGGAAGCATCCCGTGACTGTGCAATATACCATCACCAATACGGGTGACCAGCCTTTAGTGCTTACAGAAGTGGAGCCGGATTGTGCCTGCTCCGTGGCCCAGTGGACAAAAACGCCTATTGCTCCGGGGGCAAAAGGAACGGTGAATGTGACTTTTGATGCCAAGGCATTGGGACATTTCCAGAAATCCGTGGCTATTTACAGCAATGCGCAACCCAATCTGGTCTATTTGAAGTTCAATGGTGAAGTAGTACAGGAAATCAAGGACTTTACCAAGACGCACCCTTATCTTATCGGTCAGATACGTATTGACAAGAACAGCCTCGATTTTCCCGATATTCAGCATGGTGAGCAGCCGGTGATTCATATCGGCGTGGTCAATCTTTCCGACCGTCCTTATGAACCGGTACTGATGCATCTGCCCCCTTATTTGCAGACAAAAGTAGAACCTAACGTGCTGCAAAAGGGAGAAAAAGGAGTGATTACACTTACATTGAATTCGGAAAGACTGACTGACCTCGGACTGACTCAAGCGTCGGTCTATCTTTCTCGCTTCTCCGGTGACAAGGTGGGCGATGAAAACGAAATTCCCGTTTCTGCCATTCTTTTACCGGATTTCTCCGGAATGACGGAAGTGGAGAAGGCAAATGCTCCTGCCATCAACCTTTCTACCAAAGAAGTTGATATGAGTGCGATATTGGCCAAGAAGTCAAAAGCACGTCAAGATATTACCATTACCAATACTGGGCGTTCTCCTTTACAGATAAACAAGCTCCAGGTATTCCACCCGGCAGTGGGAGTTAACCTCAAGAAGAGTGTATTGCAACCCGGTGAAAGCACTCGCCTGCGGGTAACGGTAGTGAAGAAGAATATAGGCAAGAAGCGTCGTCATCTGCGTCTGCTGATGATTACCAATGACCCGATGCAGCCGAAAGTTGAAATCAACATTAAAGCAAAACAATAAGAAGTCGTAAAGTCCTTCATAACTCATAACTTATAACTCACAACTCGCCATGGAACATCCCGAAAATAATGAAGCATATAAAGGCTTGGTTGTCAATGCAGGCATTGAGCAACCTTCATCGGTCAATCCTTACTTGAAGAACCGTCCCAGGCGGAAGAAACGCGAGCTTTCCGTATCAGACTATGTGGAGGGTATAGTGAAAGGTGATGTTACGGTACTCAGCCAGGCTGTAACACTGGTGGAAAGTGTGAAACCGGAGCACCAGGCTGTGGCGCAGGAGGTGATAGAGAAGTGTTTGCCCTATTCGGGCAACTCCGTCCGTGTGGGTATCAGTGGTGTGCCCGGTGCCGGTAAAAGTACCTCTATTGATGTATTTGGCTTGCATGTACTGGAGGAACACGGCGGCAAGTTGGCCGTTCTTGCCATTGACCCGAGCAGTGAACGCAGCAAAGGCAGTATTCTCGGTGATAAGACGCGTATGGAGAAGCTCTCCGTTCATCCCAAGTCCTTTATACGTCCCAGTCCCTCTGCCGGTTCGCTGGGTGGCGTGGCACGCAAGACGCGTGAAACGATTGTGCTTTGTGAGGCTGCCGGTTTCGACAAGATATTTGTAGAGACGGTAGGGGTGGGGCAGAGTGAGACTGCCGTACATTCTATGGTAGACTTCTTCCTGCTGATACAGCTGGCGGGTACGGGCGATGAGTTGCAAGGCATCAAACGCGGCATCATGGAAATGGCCGATGGCATTGTTATTAATAAGGCTGATGGCGACAATCTGGAGCGGGCCAGACTGGCAGCAACGCAGTTCCGTAATGCGCTGCACCTCTTCCCGGCTCCGGAGAGCGGTTGGACACCCCAAGTGCTGACTTATTCCGGTTTCTATAATCTTGGTGTAAAAGAAGTGTGGGATATGGTCTACAAATACATTGACTTTGTGAAAGATAACGGCTATTTTGAATACCGCCGCAATGAGCAAAGCAAATACTGGATGTACGAGACCATTAACGAACAGCTGCGCGACAGCTTCTACCACAATCCGCAGATTGAAGCGATGCTGACTGGCAAGGAAAAACAAGTGCTACAGGGCAACTTGACTTCTTTTGTGGCTGCCAAGAACTTGCTGGACACCTATTTTGCAGAACTGAAGAAATAGGGGCATATCCCTTTCTCTATATCGATGACTAAGGAAAACAACATGGAAGTGGCGCGGCGGTTTACCCGCCGCCTTCATGAACTCCCTTCTGAGGAGCTGGAGCTCATTGCCGGTTTGTTTGTACGCCGTGAGGTGCACAAAGGAGAACTGTTGATTAGTGAGAAAGATATAGCCAGGGATATTGTTTTTGTAGAGAAAGGACTGCTTCGCCAGTTCTATTTCAAAGAAGGCCGGGACATTACAGAGAACTTTGCCTGCGACGGTGACGGCGCTATGTGTATCGTCAGCCTTTTCACCGGACGCCGTAATTGCCTTCAGCTGGAATCCTTGGAGGAAGGCGTCATCTGGAGCATTTCGTATGCAGGACTGGTCGAACTCTCTGAGCGTTATCTGCATATAGCCCGTCTGCTTCGCCATTTATTGGAGGGGTCTTTAATGCTTTCCCAATATAAAGCAGACTCTTGGCGTTTCGAAACCTCACGCGAGCGGTATGCGCGCTTCGTCAGGGATTATCCGGAGATAGCCCGGCGTGCCTCAGTCAATCACATAGCATCTTATCTGTTAATGACTCCCGAGTCTCTGAGCCGGGTACGTGCCGGAGTACTGTGACGGTGGAACGGCTGTTTTATACGGCTTTCCCTTCTTTCTCGAAATCCTTGCGTGACTTGCTTTGTGTCACGATGTACACTCCCAGGAATACCAAGGCTATGGCTATTCCCTTTTCCAAATTGAACACTCCCAATCCTAAGATGATGGCAACGGTTGAGGCCACGATGGGCTGCATGTAGTTGTACATGCTCACCACAGTGGGGCGCAACAGCCTCTGCGCACTCATTATGAAGATATAGGCAAGGAAGCTTCCTCCCACAACCACATATCCCGCTTGCAGCAGGGCGGCTGTAGATATTTCGCTCCACTGTATGGCAGCCACGTCGTGGTAAGAGAACGGGATGTAGCACATGGAGGCATAGACAAACATCCATTTGTTCAGGGTGATGGGAGAGTATTTTTGCGACAACCCCTTGAATACGGTCAGATAAATGGAGAAGCTGATTTGGGCGAGCAGGCAGAGAAGGTCTCCGATGAGGCTGCCATTGCCGGCACCGGTGGTCTGGCTGCTCATGATGAGTATAAATGCTCCCATAGCCCCTACAAAGATGCCCAGCACTTTCTTGTTGGTGACCGGTTCTTTCAGATAGATTGCAGCCACTATCATGGTGACGATAGGCAGCGTGGTTGTAACGATGGAGGCGTCTATGGGCGAAGTCATGGAGAGTCCGAAGATATAGACACCCTGATTGAATACCAGTGCGAAGAGTGCGGCGAAGAATATCTTCAGCATGTCCCGGTGGTCCACCTGTTCGCGTTTGCAGAATAAGGAGAGGAGCCAGAAGCAGGCGGCTGCGCCTACCATGCGGAATGTGGTTACTGACAACGCGGAAAACTCTACCAGAGCTGACTTGCCTATAGGTGCCATCAAGCCCCATAAGATATTTGCGGTAAGGGCGAACAGATGCCCTTGAATGTTCTTGTTCATACTCTTTTGTTCTTTGCGGGTGCAAAAGAACAACTATTTTCTGAAAAGAGAAAATCTTTCATTATATGATTTTTCTGGTTCATGGGCGTAGAAATAAGAGATTATCGTGTATATTTGCTTCTAATTAAAGCAAGAAACCATGGAAGTACAAGCCAATTACATCAAGCGTATCGAAATACACGGATTGTGGCATCGGTACGATATTGCCTGGGACCTGCGTCCTGACGTCAATATACTTTCCGGCATCAACGGAGTGGGGAAAACCACTATCCTGAACCGTTCGGTCAACTATCTGGAACAGACATCGGGTGAAGTGAAGAGTGACGAGAAGAACGGCGTACACGTCTACTTCGACAATTCTGCAGCCACCTTTATCCCCTATGATGTAATCCGCAGCTACGACCGTCCCCTTATCATGGGCGACTTTACGGCACGCATGGCCGATGCCAACGTGAAGTCGGAACTGGACTGGCAGCTCTATCTGCTCCAGCGCCGTTATCTGGACTATCAGGTGAACATCGGCAACAAGATGATAGAACTGCTCAGCGGTGATGAAGAGCAGCGTAGCCTGGCTCCCTCCCTTTCCCTCCCCAAGCGGAAGTTCCAGGATATGATTGACGAGCTTTTCAGCTATACCCATAAGACGATAGACCGCAAAAGCAACGACATCGTTTTCTATCAGAACGGTGAACGCCTGCTGCCCTACAAACTGTCTTCGGGCGAGAAGCAGATGCTGGTCATCCTGCTGACCGTGCTGGTGCGTGACGATGACCACTGCGTACTCTTCATGGACGAGCCGGAAGCCTCCCTGCACATCGAATGGCAGCAGAAGCTTATCGGCATGATACGCAATCTGAATCCCAATGTGCAGCTTATCCTCACCACCCATTCGCCCGCAGTCATCATGGAAGGCTGGCTGGATGCCGTCACCGAAGTCAGCGAAATCTCATCCCTAATCCCTAATCCTTAATTCCTACCCAAGTGCCCACTTCCCTAAGACATAACCTTACTTCCGCCTATCTGGATGCCGCCCGCAAGTTGTCCCCCAAGAGAGCACGCAGGCGCATAGTGGCGTATGTGGAAAGCTATGACGACATCGCTTTCTGGCGGACGCTGCTGTCTGAGTTCGAGAATGAGGAACGTTATTTTCAAGTGATGCTTCCCTCGGCCACCTCCCTGGCAAAGGGCAAGAAGATGGTGCTGATGAATACGTTGAACACATCGGAACTGGGGCGCAGCCTGATAGCGTGTGTAGACAGCGACTACGACTTCCTGCTGCAAGGTGCCACCAAGGTGTCGCATAGGATAAACAAGAGTCCCTATATCTTCCAGACTTACGGTTATGCCATCGAGAACTTCCACTGCTTTGCCGACAGTCTGCATGAAGTCTGTGTGCAGGCGACGTTGAACGACCGGCATATCCTGGACTTCCCCGCTTTCCTGAAGCGTTATTCGCAGATTGCCTATCCGCTGTTTCTGTGGAATGTCTGGTTCTACCGCCAGCACGACACGCATACCTTCCCGATGTACGACTTCAACGCCTGCGTGCGCCTGCAGGAGATAAACCTGCGTCATCCTTACCGTAGTCTGGACGAGATGCAAAAGACGGTGTCGGCAAAGCTGTCCGAACTGCAAGCCCGTTTCCCCCGCTACATCGACCGGGTGGAGCAGCTGGGCACGGAGTTGGAACGTTTGGGACTGACTCCGGACAATACCTATCTTTATATCCAAGGACACCATATCATGGATTGTGTAGTGCTGAAAATCCTTATCCCGGTATGTACGGTGCTGCGTCGTGAACGCGAGCAGGAGATAAAGCGCCTGGCAGAGCATAACGAACAGTTCCGCAACGAACTGACGGGGTATGAGAACAGTCAGGTCAATGTATCCGTGATGCTGAAAAAAAACAGCGGCTACAAGAACCTTTATCTTTATCAGTGGTTGAAAGAAGACATTATGGAGTTCCTCGAGCGGGAGGAACAGTCGCGTAGATAAGATTGCCGTTATGATAAACATACGATTATGGAGATATTGAAGAAGATAGACGACCTTTTAATCGGGTGGGGCATATCCCCTTCCCGGGCTGATATGCTC
Organism: Bacteroides sp. AF20-13LB; assembly: GCF_003603065.1. Taxonomy (NCBI): domain Bacteria; kingdom Pseudomonadati; phylum Bacteroidota; class Bacteroidia; order Bacteroidales; family Bacteroidaceae; genus Bacteroides; species Bacteroides sp. AF20-13LB. The sequence goes on along the minus strand of NZ_QTMH01000006.1, from coordinate 233,963 downwards.
GACCAATTCATTGCCTTCGCACTGATACTTGCCGTTGCTTTCCTGGCGGATGCCCTATGCCGGAAAATCCTGCTGAAGGTAGTGGCACAACTGGTGAAGAAGACCAAGGCTACGTGGGACGACATCGTATTCGACCGTAAAGTGATGGTGCACCTCAGCCGCATGGTGGCTCCCGTTATCATCTATCTGTTTGTTCCATTGGCATTTGTCGAAGTCGGTTCATCGGCAATGGATTTTATCCGGCGTATCTGCCTTATTTACATCATCATTACTTTCCTGAGTTTCGTCAACTCGTTCCTGAAGGCTGTTTACAGTGTATACAGTGAGAAGGAGCAATTTCGTGACCGCCCTTTAAAGGGGATGTTGCAAACTATGCAAGTCATCCTATGGCTGGTGGGCGGCATTGTGGTCGTGGGCGAACTGATAGGCCGCGACCCGCTTTCGCTGCTTGCCGGATTGGGTGCTTCGGCAGCCATCCTGATGCTGGTATTCAAGGATTCCATTATGGGCTTTGTCTCCGGTGTGCAGCTTTCGGCCAACGACATGCTGAAGGTGGGCGACTGGATTGAGATGCCCAAGTACGGTGCCAACGGTACGGTGATAGAGGTAACGTTGAACACCGTAAAAGTGCGCAACTGGGACAATACCATTACCACCATCCCTCCTTACCTGCTTGTCAGCGACTCCTTCCAGAACTGGCGCGGCATGCGCGAGAGCGGTGGGCGGCGAGTGAAGCGCAGTATCAATATCGACATGACCAGCGTCCGTTTCTGCACCCCGGAGATGCTGGCAAAATATCGCAAGATACAGCTACTGAAAGATTATGTGGAGCAGACGGAGGAAGTGATTGAAAAGTACAATGTGGAAAACGGCATCGATAACTCCATCCTCGTCAACGGACGCCGCCAGACCAATCTGGGGGTGTTCCGGGCGTATCTGACGGCTTATTTGAAAAGTCTTCCCGACGTAAATCAGGAACTGACCTGCATGGTGCGCCAACTCCAGCCTACCGACCGCGGTATCCCGATAGAACTTTATTTCTTCTGTGCGCTGAAGGATTGGGTGCCCTATGAAGGGGTGCAGGCGGATGTATTCGACCATGTGCTGGCAATCATCCCCGAATTCGATTTGCAGGTATTCCAGTCTCCGTCCGGCAGAGATTTCCAGCGGGTACTGCCTGCTGCTTCCGAAGAAAAAGGAGCTTGATTCCGACCATCAAAAAGGCCTATATCTATTGTATTTCTCATAGGGAGTCATTACCTTTGAACCCTATACTGAAAGGTCAGAACATCCCCATCTTTTCTCCCAAAACATCCCCATGTTTTGGGGTATTACATCCGGGTGTTTTGGGTGAAAACATCCCCATGTTTTGGGGCAATACATCCGGGTGTTTTAGGTATTCAGTCATATAGTGAAAGGTATTCGGTCACGGAGTCTTTACCGTAAGGTATAGGCTTTGTGTATGCAAGTTGTAGGTGTGCCTCGCGTCGGGCGGGAATATCTTTCGTTTTTTACGAACCTAATTATAAAGAAAGATTGGTATGTCAATGAATTATGTGGTCCGCAAGAAGGTGGACAAGAGTGGAGACAAGGAAGTGGTGCGCTACTACGCGGCGTCAAAAGTGCTTCAGCCGGAACCGGTGAGCAATGACGAACTGGCCAAGAGGCTGGCTTTTGTCAGCTCCCTGCAGGTGGGCGATGCCCAGTCCGTGCTGGTGCAACTGCCGGATATTATAGCGGACTATCTGGCCAGTGGACGCACGGTGAACATCAAGGGACTTGGAAACTTTTTTCCCTCCATCACCAGCGAACCGGTGGAACGGATAGAGGACTGTACGGCAGATAAAGTGCGCATTTCGCGTATCTGCTTCAGGGCGGCAGGCAGTTTCATGCAGCGCGTTTGCCGTCATCTGGACTTGTTCAGCTTTCAGGTTCAGGAATTGAAGAAGGAGCTGAAGAAGAAGTAAACGGTACTTTTAGTTTCTTTCTTGAAACAGCGCGTACCCCTTGAAGCCGGAAGGCATTCGAGGGGTACGCTGTTGAAGAAGTTGTGTGTTTCTTTATAGTCTTGTGAGTGCTTCTTTTTTTTTACTTCACCCAGTTTCCGTTCATCCAGCTGCATTCTTTCTTGATGTCCTCGAAAGAACTATAGCTCAGGTTGGCGTCCACCTTGTTGCTTGTCACGGCGATAAAGTCGGCATGGGTGTAGATGCCTTCTTTGCAGCTCAGCTCGGAGGTGAGGGTGATGTTGGTCAGCTTGGAAGTGCCGTTCTTCAGGGCGTTTTCGGTAAGGGCGGTTTCCACGGTCAGGGGTTGGCCTTTGCCGCAGACCTTGGCGTTGTCTATTTCCACTTCCGTGCCGGCACGCAGACGGATGCCTTGCTTGCTGCCGCCGTTGCCGACGAGGATGAGGTTCTTCAATACGGGGTGGGCAACGGGAGTGGCGGCGTTGTTGCTGCCGTTGTTGTCGCACTCCATCAGGCAGTCGCAGTCGTAGCCCAGTGTGGATTCGGCTTCTTGGTAAGCCACGAGGTTGGTGCCTTTGCCGTTCCAGCCTTCGGTCCAGTCGAAGGAGTCGTCGCTACAGCTTACGGCTACGAGGTTGCTCACGTTTACCGAGCCGCCGAAGAACTCAAAGCCGTCATCGGAACCTTTGTAGGCTTGGCAGTGGTCCACGATGGTACCGTTGCCTACGCCGTAGAAAGAGATACCGTTGGCTTCGTGCTCTTCATCGAAGGCAAAGCCGGTGTATTCCAGACGAATGTATTGCAGCGTGCCCGAGTTGTCGGCATCATCGTTGCCGCCGTAAACGGCACCGCCTATTTCAGAACTTCCCTTGCCGCCTTCGGCATTGGTGTGGGCGCGTCCGCAGATGTGGATGCCTCCCCATGCGCCCGGCTCTTCTTTTTCGCTGGTCATTACGATGGGTTTGTCCGGCGTGCCTACGGCGTTGATTTTACCGCCCTGCTTCACGAGGATGTAGTCTGCGATGTCATCGTAGACGGCGATAATCTTCACGCCTTCCTCTATGTGGAGCGTGGCACCTTCTTCTACGATGTATTCGCCGCTCAGCTTGTAGGTGTTTCCGGCAGCCAGGGTCACGTCGGAGGTGATGGTACCTTTCAATATCGTACCGTTTTCGATTTCATTGCCGTTTCCGTTGCCGCCGTTACCGTCATTGTCGTTGTTGTCGTCGCTGCTGCAAGCGGTGAGGATAGACATTCCGGCTACAAAGGCCAGAGAGTAGAATTTCCATTTCATTGTTTTCATAATTCAATTGTTTTAGTTGTTATATCCAATTTATCTGTCTGTCATTCAGATTGATTCTCTTAAATCTGCTTGTTTGTCAAAGAGTGTTCTCCGTTCCCTTCAGGGGGAGGGCGGGGGCTTTATAGGTTGTAGCTTATTCCCACCTCAAAGTTCGTTCCCTTGTGGTAGCGTTCCACTTCCATTTCCTGCCCCGTGGTGGGCACATCTTGCTTGAAGATGACATCGCGGTTCAGCAGGTCGTTCACTTGCAGCTTCAGGTTGAAGTGCTTGTTCAGGCTATATCCGGCGCTGAAGTTCAACGTGTGCAGCGTCTGTTGCCTGACATCGCCCAGACCCGACACGCCTACCGCATGGATGCGGCTGCCTTGCAGGTTGTAGAGCAGGGCGAGGTTGAGCTGCCTGTCTTCGCCGAAGCGTGGCGAGTAGGTGAGGTCGGCATTGGCAAGGATGGGCGATGCGCCTTGCAGCGAACGTTCCTTGTTGGTGTAGGCACCGCCTTGGGGCAGCTTCACGTTGGTGTACATGTAACTGATGTTGGCGCCTAGGCGCAGGTCTTTGACGAGCCGTTTGCGCATCTCCAGCTCCACGCCGGCAGCCATGCCGTTGTCGGCATTCTTGAAGCTGTGCAGCGTGGCGCCGCCTTGCAGGTCTTGGATGCGTTCGATGGGGCTGTCGAGGTATTTGAAGTAGCCGGTCACGGAGAGCATGTCGCCGTCCTTGCCGAAGCGTTCGTAACGTAGGTCGAAGTTGTAGTTGTAACCGTTCTGCAACTCTTCGTTACCGCGGATTTGTGCCGAACCGTAGGACTCTTGATAGAGGAAGGGGGCCATCTCGATGAACGAGGGACGGGTGACGGTGCGCGAGGCAGAGAAGCGGATGCTGTTGGTGGGGTTCACCGCATATTTCAGGTTCAGGGCGGGGAAGAGGTCGTTCTTGTCTAAATTGCGCCGACGGGAGTACCAGTCGCCGCCGTCGCTGGCGTAGCGCACCCATTGCTTGCTCATTTCGTAGCGCAGGCCGAGGTTCACCAAGAGGGCTTCGGTGGGATAGAAGTCGGTCAGCAGGTAGGCGGAGTAGATTTCGTTTCCGGCGCGGTAGCTGTCTTTGGGCTGCATCACACGCTGTACCACGATTTGTCCGTCGGCAATGTTCTGCTGGTTGAGGAAGCCGTCGGTGTTGTAGATGTCGGTGATGACGGGGTTCAGTTTGTTCAGGTTGTAGTAGAAGCGGGTAGCGTTGTAGTCGCGGTTCTTGTCCTTGTAGTTGAAGCCGAGCTTGAGGTGGCTGGTGTCGTTCCACTTCCAGCGCATGGCGAGGTTGGCATTCCACTCTTCTTCGTCCAGGCTGCCGAAGTAGCGCATAGTCTCTTGGCGGTTCAGTTTGAAGAGCCTGAGACTGCCGTCGTTGTCTTTGACGTACATCACTTGCCGTCGGTCGGGCTCTTCGCTGCCGGTCTTGCTGTACGAGCCTCCCCAGGTCAGTTGCCACCTGTCGCCCTCGCCGAAGTTATGGATTCCGTTCAGTTGATGGTTTTGCAGGGTGTATATGTGCATGATGTTGTTGCTGCCGGTCAGCTCGTGTCCTTCGGCATCAGTACCTTCGCGGCGTTGGTAGGTGTCGATGGCATTGCGGGCGTAGAAGAAAGTGTAGCCTATGCGGTCGCTCCGGCGCAAGGTGTAGCCCAGGTAGCCGAGGGCGGCGAGCTTCAGTTCCTGCGCAAAGCTGTCGTAGGAGAAGTCGTCCTGCACGGTGCCAGTGGCTTCGAGTGTCTTGTAGAAGGCATCTTCCATGTTTTGGTAGCCGTTGCTGGCGCTGAAGGAGGCAAGCAGGCTGAGTGTCTGGTTGCTTATACCGAAGTTCTTGCCGAAACCGAGGTTTCCACCCAGTTCGGGCAACGAGCTCTTCTTGCTGGCGGCAAAGGAGGTATCGAAGATATTGTGGGTCTTCACGTATTTGTCAAACTCCATCAAGGGCATGTCGAGGGCGGCCGCGTCTACGCTGGGTGTCTTCAAGAGCGAACCGCTGCGGTCCATCTGATAGCGGTCTTTGCCTAAGGTGTTGAACTTCCCGCCCGTGTTGAGGCTCAGTTGGAAGAAATCTTCCGGTATGTTTTCTTTGGTGCTGATGTTGATGTGCGCACCGCTGTAGTCGGCAAAGGCGGCTGCGTCATACACTTTGCTGACGGTGATGTTCTGTACGGTGGACGAGGGGAACAGGTCGAGCGGCACCAGCTTGTTGTCCGGGTTGGGCGAGGCGATGGGCAGTCCGTTCAGCGTGGTGGTGCTGTAGCGGTCGCCCAGTCCGCGGACGATAAGTTGTCCGGCGCTGGCGATGGAGATACCCGTTATTTTCTTTACTCCTTCTTCCACATTGCCGATGCCTTTGAGGGACATCTCTTTGGAACCGAGGTTCTCGATGGCGAGGGTCGCTTTTTGCCGTTCCATTTGCAAGGCACGTTCGCCTTCGAGGTTCTTCTTGGCGGTGACCTGCACTTCGCCCAAGGTTTGCGTGTCCGGCTCCATGTCGAAGTTCAGCACGGTTTCACCCTTTATCTCTACGGCGTTCATCGTCATGTCTTTGTAGCCGATGTAACGGACGGTGAGGGTATAGGTCCCGTTCTTCAGCTCCAGTGTATAGTTACCATCCAAATCGGCGACGGCGCCTTGTGCTGTTCCGCTTACTTGCACGGTGGCTCCCGTCAGCGGCTCTTTGGTTTGTCGGTCGGTGATTGTCCCTTTGACGGTTCCCGCCGTGGCAGCCATGACGGAAAGTGTGAGGAATAAAATAAGGAAGAAAATCTTTCCCAAGTCTAATTTCATGCTCATCTCTTTTCTTTGTACGTTTTTTAATCCGCTGCAAAGATGAGGCAATGACATTACACCGGTGATACATGGAGCATACGTTTCATTTTCAAATCTATTACGATTTGGTTACCGCACATTCTTCCGGATTGTTTGTTATCCTTATATATAGGCTGCTTGGGACGAAAAAGGTTTCTAATGGTTGCTTATTAGAGTTTTATGGCTATTTTTGTATCTCAAACCAATATTGATAAATATATGGCTGTTCATCGTGACGATAGTGAACGTTTCCGGCGCCTTTCCATTCTTGGCCGGATAGGTTGGTGGGAGGCTGATTTTTCTTCAAGGCAGTATCTCTGCTCCGAATATGTCTGTAAGTTGTTAGGCTTGGAAGGGGAATACCTGAGCTTTGAGGATTTCGGTAAAATGATACGCGAAGACTATCGGACGCGTATCAGCCGGGAGTTCCTTGCCATTCAGAATATGGAGGTCTATGAACAGACGTTTCCTATCTATTCTACTGAAGGAGTGGTCTGGGTCTACTCGCGCGTGGGGTATAAGGAGCATTTGCCGGATGGTACATTGAAGGCTTTCGGAGTGTTGCAGCGCGTAGAGATGCCGAAGGAGGAGGCTGCGAAGCAGGCTTTGCAAAGAGTGAACGATTTACTTTATCGGCAGACCTCAATATCCCATTCCCTATTCCGCTTCCTGAAAGACGAGGATATAAGTGCGGGCATTTACGACATACTGAAAGATATTCTTGATTTCTTTCGCGGCGGACGTGTCTATATATTCCAATATGATGAGAAGTGCCGGTACCAGAGCTGCACATACGAGGTGGTGGCTCCGGGAGTGGCTCCTGAGAAAGAAATGCTTCAAGGAGTTCAGGCTGACAGCCTGCCGTGGTGGACGTCACAGATTATGGCACAAAAGCCCGTTCTGCTGGAAACGCTGGGGCAACTGCCGGAGCACGCTTACGCCGAATATGAAATTCTGGCGAGACAGAATATAAAGTCCTTGATGGTAACTCCGCTGGTTGCCAATGACCAGGTGTGGGGATATATGGGCATTGATTTGGTGGACCGTACCCGAATGTGGACTAACGAGGATTACCAATGGTTTAGTTCGTTGGCAAATGTCATCAGCATTTGCATAGAGTTGCGCAAAACGAAGGATGAGGCTGTGCGCGAACGTACTTTCCTCAGCAACTTGTTCCGCTATATGCCTTTGGGGTATGTGCGGATGTCCATTGTCTGTGATGAAAAGGACAATCCCTACGGGTATTATGTGACAGATGCGAATTCTATCTTTGCCGATTTTCTGGGAAAACCTGCGTCGACGTTTATCGGCAAGACAGCCTCGTCCTTTTCAAGGGAGGCGGCCCCCAGACTGGAATATCTGCTTGAGATAGTGAACACCGGGACACATAAGGAAATGGACATGTGTTTTGAGCTTACCAACAAGCACTGCCACGTGGTGATATACTCTCCGGAAAAGAATGAAGTGGTGGCGTTATTCCTCGATACGACAGACTCGGTACAGACTCATCTGGCTTTGGACCATAGCGAAAAACTGTTCAAGAATATCTTTGCCAATATACCGGCCGGGGTGGAAATCTATGACAAAGACGGATTCCTGGTAGACATCAACAATAAGGATATGGAGATATTCGGGGTCCGTGACAAACAGGATGTCATTGGAGTGAACTTATTCGAGAACCCGAATGTGTCCGCCCAATTGGCAGAACGTATACAGACTGAGGATATGGTCGACTTTCGCCTGAATTATGCTTTCGACCGGACTGAAGGGTATTACTCCACTTCCAAACAGCCGAAGGATGTGATACATCTTTATACGAAAGTGAGCAAGGTGTATGACAGTAAAGGTAACTTTACCGGCTATGCCATGAATAACATCGACAATACGGAACGGATTGATGCCATGAGCCGTATCTGTGATTTCGAGAATTTCTTCCTGCTTATATCGGATTATGCGAAGGTAGGTTATGCCAAGCTGAACCTGCTCGACCGGAAAGGCTATGCCATCAAGCAATGGTATAAGAATATGGGAGAGGACGAGAATACCCAATTGGCAGATGTCGTGGGAATATACAGCAAGATGTACCCCAGTGACCGCAGGAGGATGCTTGATTTCTTCAGTAAGGCCCGTGTGGGCGAAGCCAAACATTTCCAGGGAGAGATGCGCATTGAGCGTCCGGGCGAAAAGGGAAAATGGAACTGGGTACGTACCAATGTGGTTGTCAATCTGTTTGAACCGGAGAACGGACAAATAGAGCTGATAGGCGTCAACTATGACATTACGGAATTGAAGGAGACGGAGGCTATGCTGATTGAAGCCAAGGAGAAGGCAGAAACCGCCGACCGTCTGAAGAGTGCCTTCCTTGCCAATATGAGCCATGAGATACGTACGCCCCTGAATGCGATTGTCGGTTTCTCCAGTCTGATGGGAGAGACCGGGGACATGGAGGAAAAAAGGCAGTATATGGCGATTATTGAAGAAAACAATGACCTGCTGTTGCAGCTGATTTCCGACATACTGGATTTGTCCAAGATAGAGGCCGGGACATTTGACTTTGTGGAAAAAGAGCTGGACGTGAACATGCTGTGTGAGGACATCGTGCGCTTCATGAAGATGAAGGCTAAACCGGGTGTGGAAGTTCTCTTCGACCGTCATCTGCCGGAATGCCGGATTGTCAGTGACCGTAACCGTTTGAATCAGGTCATAGCCAACTTTGTCAACAATGCCATCAAGTTCACCACTGCGGGAAGTATACGTGTAGGATATAATAAGGTGGATGAAACTCATTTGCGTTTTTATGTGGCCGATACGGGCCTTGGCATTGAGCCGGAAATGCAGGCTCAGATATTCGACCGTTTTATAAAGCTGAATACGTTTGTGCATGGCACCGGCCTGGGGCTTTCTATCAGCAAGAGCATTATAGAGCAGTTGGGTGGCACAATCGGTGTGGACAGTGAACCGGGGAAAGGCTCATGCTTTTGGTTTGTGCTGCCGATTGTATAGTATGGAAATGTGCTAAAATACACACTCACCACAAATTATGCAGATTAACACAACTCAAAGCTCTTGATTATCAGAACTTCTAAAGATGATTTGTGCCAATCTGCGTAATTTGTGGTAAGTGATGATACCCTCCGGTTATAATCCGAATGAGAACTTGTCGATGGATTGATATACCACACTTGCAATACTCAGTACCACAATACCCAGCGTGCAAATGGCCAGGCTGGCACGTGTATAGTTGTCACTGCGGAATGCTGCAATCGGCTCGTCGCTCTTGTTGATGTACATTGCCTTTACAATCTTCAGATAGTAATAAAGCGAGATGATTGTATTGATAAGGGCAATGAATACCAGCAGATGGAAGCCGCCTTCGAAAGCTGCCGCGAAGATGAAGAACTTCGAGAAGAAGCCCGCAAACGGCGGGATGCCTGCCAGAGAGAACAGTGCCAGTGTCATCAGGAACGCCAACTTCGGATTAGTGGTATACAGCCCGTTATAGTCTTCAAGTGTGAACTTGCCTGCCCGCAGTGCCACAATCGTGATAACGGTAAATACGGCAAGATTGGCAAACATATATATCAGCACGTAGTATACCAGCGACGTCATACCTTGTGCGCTTCCGCTGATGACACCCAGCATGATGTAACCTGCTTGCGAGATACTGGAGAAAGCCATCAACCGCTTCAGGTTCTGCTGGCGTAGGGCGAAGAGGTTGGCAATTGTGATGGAGGCGATGATAACCCAGTACAGCACTTCCTGCCATTGTTCCACCATTGGAGCGAATACCTTGATGAGAATAGCCATCAGCACGAAAGCGGCAGAGCCTTTAGAGATGACACTCAGATAGGCTGTCACCGTGCTTGGAGCACCTTCGTAAACGTCTGCTGTCCAAAGATGGAAAGGCACCAGTGATATTTTGAATCCCATGCCGGAGAAGAAGAATACGAATGCCATAATCTGCAACGGGTCGCCGGTGAGGCGTGCCGGTATGTCGGCAAAGTAGAGAGTGCCTACCGTACCGTAAATCAAAGATAATCCGTATAGCAGCAATCCGCTGGAGAACAGTGCCGTGAGAATATATTTGGCACCTGCCTCGGCAGAGTGGTGGCGGTATTTGTCGAAGGCAACCAGGGCTGCCATCGGGATGCTTGCCGTCTCCAGTCCGATGAAGAACATCAGGAAGTGTCCGGCGGAAATCATGAAGTACATACCCAGCAGGGTGGAAAGTGTCAGAATGTAGAACTCACCTTGTTTGATGGCAGTGTCCGGACGGCGCATCCATTCGTGGGCCATCAGGAATACAATCAGTGTACCTATACTGAGAATGGATTTCACGATGCTCTGTATCGGCTGGTTGTGATACATGCCGCCAAAGGCATCGGCCACAGGACCGGGGACGATGGTGATAAGTGTATGTATGGTCAGCAGAACAACTGGCAGCATTGTGTTCAGCACCGGTTTGCCGTCATTCTTGTGTGCATCCGGACTCATGAAGAGGTCGGCGACAAAAAGGATGACGATGACCAATATCAGCGAAAGCTCTTCTTTGAGCAGGAGGAATTGGGAATAATCCATATCTATTTACGATTTTACGATTTACGATTTACGATTGAAATTACTCTTGGGATTTACGATTTTACGATTTACGATTGAGGTTACTCTTGGGATTTACAAGTCATTTATCAATCGTAAATCGTCAAATCGTAAATAAATCAGTTATTGGCAGCACGCTGTCTCCAATCATGCCGCTAATCCACCATGGTGCCATACCGAGGGCGGCAACGCATGCGATGAGGATGATGACCGCTGTACGTTCGTCCCAGGTTGCATCGCTCAAGGTGAGGTGATGCTTGTTAGTGCAGGTGCCATAGAGAATCTTTCCTACCAGTCGCAGGATATAGACTGCCGTAATCACGATGGAGCTGCATGCAATGACCGTCCACACGCGGTGGAACGTATCGGGATGCTGGAACGAACCGGTGAAGATGGTCATTTCGGCAATGAAACCGCTGAGTCCGGGCAGTCCCAGATTGGCAAGACCGGCGATTACATAGCAGACAGCCAGAAAAGGCATAATCTTCATCAGACCGGAGAGTTCGCGGACGTCACGCGTATGGGTACGTCCGTATATCATACCGATAAGGGCGAAGAACAAGGCTGTCATCAGTCCGTGAGAGAGCATCTGCAGAACAGCACCCGTGCAAGCTGTCTGGTTCATCATCAGGATGGCGAACAACACCAGGCCGCAATGGCTGACGGAAGAGTAGGCATTGATATACTTCAAGTCGGTTTGTACACAAGCGGAGAATGCACCGTATACCACGGAGATTCCGGTAAGAATCAGGAATATCCATCCCAGTTCTTGTGCAGCTTCGGGCATCAGGTACATGGCTATGCGGAAACATCCGTAACCTCCCAGTTTCATCAATACACCGGCATGGAGCATGGATACGGCAGTCGGTGCGGAGGCGTGACCGTCGGGGCTCCATGTGTGGAACGGGAACAGAGCGCCCAGCACACCGAAACCGAGGAAGGTGAGCGGGAACCAGATACGTTGCTGTTCGATGGGAATATTGTGCATCTGTGCTATTTCCAATAGGTTCATAGAGGTGGCTCCGGCACCGTAGTAGATACCCAGGATACCGATAAGCAGGAAGGCGGAGCCGCCCATCAGCATCAGTGTCAGCTTCATGGCGGAGTACTCCTTGCGTCCCGACCCCCATACACCGATAAGCAGATACATGGGAATGAGGGCAACCTCGTAGAACATGAACATGGTGAACAGGTCTATCGAGATGAAGAACCCGAACACACCGATGGAGAGGAAGGTGAACCAAAGGAAATATTCTTTAGTCAGCGGTTGCAGCCTCCAGGAGGCGAATGTTCCGGTAAAGACAATGATGGCCGAAAGCAGCAGCATGGCTACCGAAATACCGTCTACTCCTACCGAATAGTGGATGTTGAGTGCAGGATACCAGACCATGTCAGCACGGAACAGCATTTCATCCGTGGCACCAGCGTGGCGTGCATTGAGGTACATCACGGTCAATGCTGCAGAAAGAACCAGCAGAGCCGATGCACCGGTCACCATCACCGCGCGTATTTGTGCGATGTTGCGGCTGAGCCAAAGACCCAGCAACATCAGCAAGGGGATGAGTACGAATAATGATAAAAAGTTCATCTTTATATTTACGATTTAACGATTTACGATTTACGATTGAAAAATCTCGGGTTATAGCAATAGTAGCAGTATCAGTGCCAGCGTGCCCAGCAGGAATACAAATGTATATTGCTGGATGCGTCCGCTTTGCAGGCCGCGTATCTCTTCACTGGTAGCTTCAGCCCCCCAGGCAAGGAAGTTGAAGAAACCGTCGACCACGTGGCGGTCCCACCATGCAATGGGGTGGCAGATGCAGCCGAAGATGATGCGGTGGGTGATGAACTGGTAGACCTCGTCCAGATAGAAGCGGTGGTAAGCTGCTGTCCACAAGCCTTTGAAACGGTGTGCCAATGTATCGGCAACGGGTTGCCGGCTACCTGCATAGATGTAGGTGGCAATGGCTATGGAAACCACCGCTACGGCGATACTTGTACCTGCCACACTCCAATCCAGATGGATGTTATATGCTTCACCGTTGGAACTGATGAAGTGTCCGAAAGGAATGAAACCGGCAACTATCGTAACCACAGCAAGGAGCATCAGGGGCAGGGTCATCGCCAGAGGACTCTCGTGGGGGTGAGGCATGTGGCTGTCGCCCCCATCGCTTGCCGACTTTTGTCCCGGCTCAGAGCCGGCCCAAAAGATACCATAATAAAGACGGAACATATAGAATGCTGTCATACCTGCAATCACTGTCATAATCCATCCCATGATGGGGCTGAACTGGAAGCATGCCGTCAGGATTTCATCTTTGGAGAAGAATCCGGAGAACGGAGGAATACCTGCAATGGCAAGGCAAGCGATGAGGAACGTGATATGCGTAATGGGCATATACTTCCGCAGTCCACCCATGGCAGACATCTCGTTGCTGTGTACGGCATGGATGATGCTACCCGCTCCGAGGAACAGCAATGCCTTGAACATGGCGTGTGTGAACAAGTGGAACATGCCTGCCATGTAGCCCAGTCCCCCTTCGTGTGGGTCGGCTGATGTACATACACCCAGCGCCACCATCATGAAACCGATTTGGGAGATGGTGGAGAATGCCAGTACACGCTTGATGTCACTCTGCACACATGCCACACTGGCGGCATAGAATGCCGTGAAGGCTCCTACGTATGCCACGATGTGCAGCACGCTGGGAGCATATTCTATGAACAACGGGAACATGCGTGCCACCAGATAGACACCTGCAACCACCATTGTGGCGGCATGAATCAGTGCACTGACCGGCGTAGGACCTTCCATGGCATCGGGCAGCCAGATGTGCAACGGGAACATGGCACTCTTTCCGGCACCACCGATGAACATCAGTCCCAAGGCAAGCGGAATCATTGCCGCACCGCCCTTTGCCAGCGCCATCTCATTAGGGCTGAAGGTGTATGTACCGGCATAATACCCATAGACGAGGATACCTATAAGGAATCCCAGGTCAGCAAAACGGGTCACGATAAAAGCCTTCTTCGAAGCGGCAATAGCCGCCGGCTTCGTATAATAGAAACCAATCAGCAGATAGGAGGACACGCCCACCAACTCCCAGAACAGATACATCTGGAAGATATTCGTTGCTACTACCAGTCCGAGCATGGACATGGTGAAGAGCGACAGGAAGGCGTAGTAACGCTGGAAACCGCGTTCGCCCTTCATGTAGCCGAAAGAGTATATGTGTACCAGCAGCGAAACGGTACTGATGACCACGAGCATCATAACCGAAATCGGGTCGAGTAGGATACCCATGTCGATACTGAGGCTTTCTGTGAAAGGCAGCCATTTGAAGTTATAGGGCATCAGCGCCTCGTACGTACCATCGGCAAGGCGGGGAGCGCTGAAGTACATTCCTGCGGTGAGATAGGAAAGCACTGCGACCACACCCAGTGCCGCAGTTCCGATAAGGCCGGCAGTGCGGTGTGACATCCATTTACCTCCAAGTCCCAGAGCGAGGAAAGAGAGGAAAGGGAGTAGAAGGATTAATATTGTATATTCCATATATACTATGTTTATCAATTATTACTATTCAAGAAACATCGCTTGGCGATTCTTGCTCTTACCACTTCATCTCATCCAGTTTGTTCACCTGGATACTGCGGATGTTACGGTAGATGTTAATCATGATGGCAATGGCTACAGCCGTTTCGGCCGCCGAGATGGCGATGGAGAATAAAGAGAAGAAATATCCTTCCAGTCCTCCGGGGAATAGGAAACGGTTGAACACCGCAAAGTTGATGTCCGTGGCATTCAGAATCAGCTCGATGCTGATAAGTATCGCCAGCGTGTTGCGGCGGGTAAAGAACCCATAGATGCCTGCGAAAAACATGATAGCCGAAACTATCAGATAATATTCCATGTGTATCATAATTCTTATCTTTTACGTGCTATTAATAATCCACCTACGATACATGCCAATAACAAGATGCTGACAGCTTCGAAGGGAAGCAGATAACCATACTTGTCACCGCTCAGCATGTGGTGACCGATGGTCTTGATGTTGACCTCCAAAGGTTCCACGTCGGTGGTGGCAATGAACTTATGCTTCAAAGTGATGAATACTACGATGATGGCACCGCCCACGGTGGCACCCAGTCCGGCAAGGAACCTGCTACGCTTTAACTTCTCGATGACATCGCCTTCGCCACTGGTAAGCAGTATGGAGAAGACGTAGAGCACTACGATACCGCCGGCATAGACCATAATCTGCACGGAACCGAGGAAGGTGTAACCCAGCAGAAAGTAGATGCCTGCCGTACCGAAAAGTACGAACAGCAGGTAGGTGGCCGAGCGCACCATGCGGTGGGTCGTTACCGTCAAGATGGAAAATACGGTGATAAAGGCCGCAAGGAAGTAGAATACTACTGTTTCAAGAGTTATTTCCATGTTGTTTAATTACAAGTTACTATTAACGAATTACTTTGTTGTCTCTTCTTTGGGAGCAGCGGGTTTCTTTTTTTCTTCTACATGGCTGCCCGGACGGTTCAGCGTCATGACCAGTTTCGTGCGGTCGAACACTGCATGCTCAAAATCCTGGTCGAACGTGATGGCATCGTGAGGGCAGGCATTCACACAGAGTTGGCAGAACATGCACGAACCGAGGTCGTATTCGTACTTAACCAATATCTTCTTTTTCTTGCCGTCTTCCGTTTCAACCATCTCGCCGGTCACCTTGATAGTGTCGTTGGGACAAGCCATCTGGCACAAACCGCAAGCTACACACCGATGTTCATTTTTATCATTATGGGGCATGGTCAGCGTGCCACGGAAACGGTCGGAGAGTTTCAATGTCGAGCGGTTTTCCGGATATTGTTCGGTAGTCTTTCGTCGGCAGAATACGGTCATGGTTGTCTTCATACCTGTCAGCAGAGAAGTGACGCCGTGTATGAGTCCGCCGATATAAGAGTTCTTTTCTTTCATTACTTTTGCCTTTATTAAAATTATCCGCAAGGAAATCTTGCTCCGGCGCTACGCCGGTTAGAAATGCAATTTAAATACTACAATTAATACCATCAAAATCAAGTTCACCATAGAGATGGGTACCAGGTACTTCCACTCCAGATTCAGAATCTGGTCAATACGCAGGCGGGGGAAGGTCCACTTTATCCACATCAGCAGGAAGACTACGAAGAAGGCCTTTCCGAAGAACCATACAAATCCCGGAATGTAATCCATCACTGCGTTGAAGCCGTCCAGGCCTACGATGTGTAGCGGCATCCAGCCTCCCAGGAAGATGGTGGCTGCCACGGAGGCTACGATAAACAGATTCAAATATTCTGCCAGATAGAAGAATCCGAAGCCCATACCGCTGTATTCCGTATGGTATCCGGCAGTCAACTCGCTTTCGGCTTCGGGCAAGTCGAAGGGACCGCGGTTGGTTTCCGCATTTCCGGCAATGAGGTAGATGATGAAGGCTATCAATGCAGGGATATGTCCCTTGAAGATGAACCAGCCGTCAGCTTGTCCTTCTACTATTTCGGAGAACTGCATGGTTCCCATCAACACTACCATTGTCAGTATGCTCAATCCGCAGGACAACTCGTAGCTGATAATCTGCGCACCGCTTCGCATGGCTCCAATCAGCGAGAATTTATTGTTGGAACTCCAGCCTGCCAGCAGGATACCCACTACGCCGATACTCGATGCAGCCAGCAGGAAGAACACTCCTACATTGAAGTCCAATACCTCCAATCCCTTGTTGATGGGCAGGCAGGCAAATGTCAGGAAAGAAGCGATGATTACCATGAACGGTGCCAGATTGTAGAGGAACCGGTCAGAGAATTTCAAATCAATGATTTCCTTTGTCAACATCTTGATGACGTCGCAGGGCACTTGGAGCAATCCCCATTTCCCCACGCGCATCGGACCGAGGCGGCATTGGAAGAAGGCGCATATTTTACGCTCCATGTAAATCAGGATGATGGCAAGCACGGCATACATCAAGATGATGCATACGCCAATCACCACGCATTCGAGGAATATTGCCAGACCTTCCGGCATCAGGGAAGTCAGCATCTGGTGTATCCAGTTGGTTACTATACTAAAGTCAAACACGTTGTTCATTTACTATTTACAATTTACTATTTACAATTTACGAGGCGCTTTTTGATTTACAATTCACAATGTACAATTTACAATTTGGCTGCGCTGTAATTCCGCATGGTAAATTGTAAATTGTCAAATCGTAAATCCTTTTATCTGTCAATATCTGGTACTACATAATCCAATGTTCCGCCAATGGCAATAAGGTCGGCGATTTTAGCTCCGCGGCAAATCGTATTTACGGTCGATACCAATGGCAAGCCCGTACTGCGGAAATGCAGGCGGTAAGGCATCTTGTCGCCATGGCTTTCGAGGAAGACGCCGAACTCACCGCGGCTACCTTCTACGGCTGCATAATAAGTGCCTTCCGGTACGCGGATAATAGGTTTCATCTTTTCCTGGTAGGCTCCTTCCGGGATGTTGTCTATCAGTTGCTCGATAATCTTCAGGCTCTCCAGAATTTCATCCATACGGATAAGGTAGCGTGCCCATGAATCGCCTTCGGTGCGGATGATTTCTTTAAAGTCCACCTTGTCATATACGGCATATGGCATACGCTTACGCACGTCGCAGGCCCATCCGCTGGCGCGTCCGGTGCCTCCGGTAGCTCCAAAGGCGATGGCATCTTCCCGTGAGAGTATACCCACACCTTTCAGACGTTGCTGGGCAATGATGTTCCCGGTGAATACGTCGTGATATTCGTGTAGGATACCGCGGAGGTAGGGGATAAACTCCTTCACTTTCTTTACGAAGCCGGGAGCAATGTCTGCCTGCACGCCACCGATGGTGTTGTAGTTCATGATGAGGCGTCCGCCGCAAGTTTCCTCAAAGATGTCGAGTATCTTTTCGCGGTCGCGGAAACCGTAGAAGAAGGCCGTTAATGCACCCAGGTCCATAGCAAGACAAGAATAGAACAGCAGGTGAGAGTCTATTCGCTGCAACTCGTCCATGATGGTACGTATGTACTGCACGCGTTCGCTTACTTCCACGCCCATTGCCTTCTCGATACACATGCACAAGGCATGGCGGTTCTGGTGTGCGCCCAGGTAGTCCAGACGGTCGGTTAGAGCCAAGGTCTGCGGATAGGTCAGGCTTTCGCACATCTTCTCGATACCCCGGTGGATGTAGCCGCAGTTGGCATCAATCTTGTCGATGA
This sequence comes from Bacteroides sp. AF20-13LB, assembly GCF_003603065.1. Classification (NCBI taxonomy): domain Bacteria; kingdom Pseudomonadati; phylum Bacteroidota; class Bacteroidia; order Bacteroidales; family Bacteroidaceae; genus Bacteroides; species Bacteroides sp. AF20-13LB. The sequence goes on along the minus strand of NZ_QTMH01000006.1, from coordinate 216,007 downwards.
TTTCACCCTCCAATGATACACGGAAGCGCATTACGCCGTGGGTGGCCGGATGTTGGGGACCGATGTTCACCACATATTCCTCATCACCGAAAAGTTGCATCTCCTTATTCTTGATGCTACCGTCGGGATTCAGCTCCAATTCCATGGTGGTGTCCACCGTTTCTTCGTTGTCCATACGCAACGGATTATCTTTTTCCGGCTCATTGTCTTTACGCATGGGATAGCCTACCCAGTCATTGCGCAGATAGAGTCGGCGCATATCCGGATGACCGATGAAAACGATGCCGTAAAAGTCGTAGACTTCGCGCTCGTTGAAATCCGCAGCTTTCCAGATATCGCTGACGGAAGGAAGTTCGGGATGTTCCCGGTTTAGAGTGGCGGTGCGTACCGCTATCCGTTCGCCGGTAACAGTAGATTCCAACAGATAGACTACACCGAGTCCGCGGGGGGTGTCCGGTGCGTCTTTCTCGTCGGGTATTCCCCAATCCATACCGCTGAGGCATTCCAGGAAGTCCATTTGTTTCTCTTTCCGCAGACGCAGCATTTCGTCGTGCAGGACTGAGGGCTCTATGTATTTTATTTCCATATTTTTAAGTACTGATTAGTGGTTCTCTTCTTTTCTGTTTACTCCACCGAAGTATTTCTCTATTTTCACTTTACGCTGCAATTGCATCATGCCGTAGTAGAATGCTTCCGGACGCGGAGGGCAACCGGGAATGTAGACATCCACCGGCAGAATCTTGTCCACACCGTTCACCACGTGATAGGATTTCTTGAACGGGCCTCCGCTGACGGCACAGCCGCCTACGGCTACTACATATTTCGGATCGGCCATCTGGTCGTAAAGACGTTTCAGAACGGGAGCCATCTTGTTGGTTATTGTTCCGCAAACCATAATCATGTCTGCCTGGCGCGGACTGGCACGGGCTACCTCGAACCCGAAGCGCGCCATATCGTAGCGGGCTGCGCCGAGGGCCATGAATTCGATACCGCAACAGCTGGTTGCAAACGTAAGAGGCCACAGTGAGTTGCTGCGTCCCCAGTTGACGAAATCGTCCAGTACGCCAAGGGCGACATTGGCGCCTCCGGCATTAAGTTCCCGAACCAGTTTCTCCAACGTTTCGTTGTCTGTAAACTCCTCATAAGGGATAGATTTAATTTTCGGTTTCTTTGTTACTTCCATTCCAAAGCTCCTTTCCTCCAGGCATAAGCAAGGCCCAGAATCAATATAATCAGGAAAAATAAAACACTGAAAAGTCCTGCCACGCCAAGTTCGCGGGTGATGACTGCCCAAGGGAACAGAAATACCGTTTCCACTTCGAACATCAGGAACAAGATGGCAAACAGATAGTAACCTACCCGGAATTGCATCCACGATTTACCGCGGGTAGGGATACCACACTCGTACGGCTCCATCTTCTGTGCATTGTACGAACGGGGTGCTATCGCATTGGAGAGCGCGATGACGATACCCACGAAAGCGATTGCCGTCAATAAGACGACCACTAACAAAGTAAAGTTCATAAACCTGATAAGATTTTAGATATATAATAATAGATACATCGCACCGGAGGACAAAACCTCTGATTTGTTGTCCGGCGAGGTCAGGGGCAAGCGTCTGCGCTTGCAGGCCTTCTAAATGATAATCTTTCTTAGCCCGAACACGTAATAATTCGCGTCGGGTACGGGATGAGGAGACAGATTCAACAAACGGTCGCATTCCGGTGCATAGGCATGCTGCTGCATCTTGTAGATGTACATGCGCAGGAGTACGCTTTTGTTGGTTGGTACTTGCGTATGGTCCACATGTTCTATGCAGAGGGAGTTTGGTGAAAACAAGTCGTAGAACTTCTGGACTGCTTGTTGGGTGGTAGGAGCTTGTGACAGCGTACAGCATTCTGCTTGTCGGGTGGCAGGAACGCACAAAATATCTGCAGCTCCGGTTGCACTGTCGTGCAATAGGGCTGCAAAGATTATGATTAAACAGTATTTAATGCATTGCTTCATACCACAATTCTCTCTTTCAAGGACGCAAAGATATAATAAGTATTGTTCAATTTGCTATCCCCGCATAACAAAAAATGATTATTTTTACACTTTTTATCCTAAATCAATTCCGTTTCCAGAAATCCGGTGTGAAAAGCAGCAGTACGGTAAATAACTCAAGACGACCCAGAAGCATTAAAAAGGATAACAGCCATTTAGCTGCATCGGGCAGGGCATTCCACGAATAGGCAGGTCCGGTTTCACCCAATCCGGGTCCCATATTACCGATACTGGAAATGACGCAGCCCATTGATTCTTCAGCCCCGACACCCATAGCCATCATGAGCAGTGTGCCGATGACTATAATGGAGATATAAATAAAACAAAAAGCCAGTACGGTGGAGACAATGGAGGGAGAGATTACCTGCTTGTTTATCCGTACCGGAAGTATGGCATTGGGGTGTAGGATGTGTTTGAACTCGTTTCGTGAGACTTTGGTAAGAATTACCATACGTATACACTTCAAGCCTCCGGTGGTACTGCCTGCACACGCTCCCATCAGCATGATGATGGTAAGCAGCCCCCACAAGACGGGTGTCCATTGCATATAGTCATCTGTCGCAAAACCGGTGGAGGTCTGGAGGGAGATTACCTGGAACAAGGATTTGCGGAAGGATTCTTCCATCCCCATGGGACTGGTATAGTAAAGCACGATGGCTATGACGGCAGTGAAGAGCACAACTGAACCGAAATAGAATTTCAGCTCGGCATTGCCGATGAACTTCTTGAATTTCCGGTTGACGAACAATAATAGCAAGGTGAAGTTGATGCCGGAGATAAACATGAAAATGGAGATGACATATTCTATATAAGGAGAATTGTAGTAGGCAACGCTGGCCTGCTTGGTGGAGAAGCCACCGGTACCGGTAGTGGCAAATGCATGGCAGATACTGTCGAACCAGTCCATACCTCCAAGCATCAGCAGACCGACAAGCAGAGCGGTTATGCCGGCATAGATACTCCAAATCCATTTGGCGGTGATACCGATACGGGGATGAACCTTGTCATGTGTAGGGCCGCTTGCCTCGGCGGCGAACACCTGCAGGCCACTGACTCCGAAGATGGGAAGCACTGCAATGGTGAACATGATGATTCCCAAGCCGCCAATCCACTGTGTCATACTGCGCCAGAACAGTATTCCATGAGGAAGTGACTCGATGTCGTCCAAGATGGTGGCACCCGTACTGCTGAAACCGGACATGGTTTCGAAGAATGCATTGGCAATGTCGGGTATGTATCCGCCTATATAGAAAGGCAGCATTCCGAAAAGAGAGAATGCCACCCAGGCAAAGCTGACCAGTACATATCCGTCACGGCGCGTCAGTTGTCGTTCACCTCCCTTGCCGAGAGCCGCCAGCAATAAGCCTACCCCTGCTGTGATGCCTCCTGCTTTCCAGAAGTCGAGCATATCGCTTTCTCTGTAGTAGAAGGACACGCCCGAACAGACCAGAAACATGACTGTTTCCAGCAATAGCAGAATACCGATAATCCGTATGATTGTCTTGAAGTTAATCATTTACCAACTACTCATTCTCAATTAGTTAAAGTATTTTTCGATTTTCTTAATCATCATGTTCAGGCAGAATACCACTACATGGTCACCCGGCTGTATCAGGGTGTTACCCATAACCACAACGCCTTCCCCCTGGCGGATAAGTCCGCCGATGGTGGCTCCTTTCGGGAGGCCGAGGTCTTTTACCGGATGTTTGGTAATCTTCGAGCCGGCCTTAACGGTAAATTCTGCTACATCGGCATTGGCAAAGGTCAGGCATTTCACGTTGCTGACGTCCGCATCCAGCATCATCTGGTAGATGTGGCTGGCAGCAATCATCTTTTTGTTGATGACGGTGCCGATGTCAAGGCTTTCGGCCATGCCTATGTAGTCGATGTTCTCCACTTCCGCTACGGTTTTGCTGACTCCCATGCGTTTGGCGGCAAGGCAGGCCAGAATATTGGTTTCCGAGTTGCCGGTCAAGGCTACGAAGGCTTCCGTGTTCTTCAGTCCCTCTTCCACAAGTAAGTCCATATCCCGCCCGTCGCCATTGATAATCATGGTGCGGTCGTCAAGCAACTCGGTCAGGCGGTTGCAGCGGTTCAGGTCGTTGTCCACGATTTTCACCTGCATGTAGTCCGGGACGTATTGGGCGGTGCGTACGGCAATCCGGCTTCCACCCATAATCATCACGTTGCGCACATCGGCATAATCTTCCTTGCCGGCTATTTTGCGGATGTAGGGGACGTATTTTCGTGTGGTGGTGAAGTATACGATGTCATGTAGCTTGATGGTATCGTCACCACGGGGAATCAGTGTTTCGCTTCCCCGTTTGATGGCTACCACGTGATAGGGCAGCTCCGGTCCGCCCAACTCATGGAGGGGGATGTTCAGTATCTCGGCTTTTTCGCGCATCTTGGTGCCTATCAGTATCAAGGCTCCTCCGCAGAACTCCCACCATTGGCGTACCCAGCTCATGCGGATGGAGGACACGATTTCCTTGGCGGCAAGCATTTCCGGGTAGATGAGTGAATCGACGCCCAGCTTCTGGAAAAATTCCTTGTTTTTGGGCAGCAGGTATTCGTAGTTGTCAATACGGGCTACGGTCTTCTGTGCTCCCAGATTGTTGGCAAGCATGCATGCGGTCATGTTCCGGCTTTCATCGGGGGTGACGGCTATGAACAAGTCGGCTTCTCCCACTCCCACTTCTTTCAAGCCTTTTATGGAGGTAGGGGAAGCTGTAGCCGTCATCAAGTCAAAGTTGGAGTTCAGTGTGCTCAACTTCTCTTCGTTGTCGTCCATCAGAATGATGTCCTGCTTCTCGCGGGACAGCAACTTGGCCAAGTGTGTGCCTACTGCGCCGGCACCTGCAATAATTATTTTCACTTTTAGTTCGCTGATAGTTGGTAATTAATAGTTGACCTATGGGGTAAATGCTCAAACTGTCAATTTTCAACTATCAATTATCAATTGATTATAGATTCCTTCTTCGTCCATTCCGCAAAGATGGTGCAACTCTTGTATGGTGCCGTGTTCTATGAAGGCATCGGGTACACCGATACGTCTGAAATGGGGAATATAGTCATTGTCCGCCATGAACTCCAGTATGGCACTGCCCATTCCTCCTTTTTTGACACCGTCTTCTATGGTGACGACATGCTGGAAGTTGAGTCCCACCTCGTGCAGCAGGGCTTCGTCGAGCGGCTTGAGAAAACGCAGGTCGTAGTGGGCTATGGAGATTCCTTTGTCCTTCTCCGCACGCTCTATGGCACGTGCGGCCACGTTGCCTATGGGACCGAGGGTGATGACTGCCAGGTCTTTGCCTTCTTTCAGTCTGCGCCCTTTGCCTACGGGGATTTCTTCCAGCGGACATTTCCAATCCAGCAATACGCCGCGTCCGCGGGGATAGCGGATGACGAACGGACCTTGGTCCGGCAACTGTGCCGTGTACATCAGGCGGCGCAATTCATGTTCGTCCATCGGTGAAGATATGGTCAGGTTGGGAATCGGACGGAAATAGGCCAGGTCGAAAACTCCATGGTGTGTCGGTCCGTCTTCTCCTACCAGTCCGGCGCGGTCTAGGCAAAGTACGACGGGGAGGCGGAGCAGGGCGATGTCATGGATGACATTATCGTATGCCCGCTGCATGAAGGAGGAGTAGATGTTGCAGAAAGGCTGCATTCCTTCTTTAGCCATACCGCCCGAGAAAGTGGCTGCATGCCCTTCGGCAATACCCACATCGAAGGCACGGTCGGGCATGGTGTCCATCAGCTTGTTCATAGAGCAGCCGGTGGGCATGGCGGGGGTTACTCCGACGATTTTCGGATTTTCCTTTGCCAGTTCTACCAGCGTTTCCCCAAACACGTCCTGGAAAAGCGGAGGCAAATTGCTGGTATCCGCCTTGAGGCGTTCTCCGGTTTCCGGATCGAATTTGCCCGGTGCATGCCAGATATCCGGATTCTTCTCGGCAGGTTCGAAGCCTTTTCCTTTCACAGTGTGCAGATGCAGTATTTTCGGTCCCTGCATATCTTTGATGTCCCGCAGGACACGGGCTATGTTTTTCACATCGTGTCCATTGATAGGGCCGAAGTAGCGGATGTTCATCCCTTCAAAGATATTCTGCTGCTGGGCGGCCATTGATTTCAGGCTGTTGGCGAAGCGAATCAGCGCTTTGCGGCGGTCCTCGTTCAAAAGTCCCATTTTGAACAGCAGTCTGGATGTCTTGAAGCGCAGCTGGTTATAGCGGTTGCTGGTAGTCAGGTTGAAAAGGTACTGCTTCATGCCACCTACACTTCTGTCTATCGACATGTCATTGTCGTTGAGAATGATAAGAAGGTTGTTGGGGGTGGACGAAGCGTTGTTCAGTCCTTCGAAAGCCAGGCCGCCGCTCATGCTTCCATCACCGATGACGGCGACCACATGGCGGTCTTTCTCGCCTTTTTCGGCAGCGGCAACAGCCATGCCAAGAGCGGCGGAGATTGAATTTGACGCATGTCCGCAGGTGAATGTGTCATAATCGCTTTCCTCTGGTGAGGGAAAAGGACGAACTCCCTTGAATTTACGGTTGGTGGAGAATGCTTCACGGCGTCCGGTCAGTATCTTGTGCCCGTACGCCTGATGGCCTACATCCCAGACTATGCGGTCGTACGGAGTATTGAATACGTAGTGCAGGGCAACGGTCAGCTCTACCGTGCCCAGGCTGGCAGCGAAATGTCCGGGGTTACACGAAACCTCCTTTATAATGTCTTGCCTCAATTCTTTACAGACTTCAGGAAGCTCTTCTACGCTGAGTTGGCGTAAATCCTCGGGAAATGTAATGGTGTTAAGCAAGTTATATGTTGTTGGTTCTGTTCTCATTTCTAATCTGAAGATTACAAAATGCAAAAATAGCAAAAGAAAACGGATGGCGGGAAGTTTTAGAAGGAAAAAAAGCCTCTTTTGTTCACTTCTGTTTTTACTTTCTCTTTGCATACGCCATATTTCTCGTTCAGCCTGCCTATGGTTAAGGGAAAAGATGCCTGATAGTAAATCGTTCCTCCATGGAGAAAATATTGTTCCATCCTGGAGAAAAAATCGTTCCACCATGGTGGAACGATTTTTTCTCCATATAGGAATAATTTAATTTTGGTAGGCAAAGATATTAGTCCTTTCAAAAATTGACTTGTACTTTCGTATGTGTGCATCTATGATAAGAGATGCTTTAAATTTAATGTTTATTGAAAAATACAACTTAATAAATTATTTATTGCAACTTTTTGAGGTTTTGGTTGTTATTTGATATAGTATTATGTATATTTGCGAAGTAGAATATGTCCTATTTATCAATATGTTATACAATTTTGAGTTGTATATAATGATATCCTTGGTTGTAATATGTGTCGGAATGGGGTGTAATCACGAATTGTTAAATGAATAAACAATGAATGATATGAAGAAAAAGCTCAACTTTGGAATTTTGGCTATTATGGGCGTAGTGGTATTTTCCGCTTGCGGTTCTGATAGCGATTTGTTCGACCCGGAAAAGGCGGCGGCTAAGAAAGAGGCACAGTATGCATCGGCTTTCGTGCAGAAGTATGGAGAAATTGCAGTTGATCAGGATTGGGGATTTGGGGCAACACCGACAACGCGTGTTGCTAACACTAATAGCAATCAATGGAAAGATTTTACGGAAGTACCCGAGGGTATTACGGCTACAGAAAAAGAAGTGGTTACGGAATGGTTTAAAACACATCAGAATCCACAATCCATTGGTGTGGATTGGACCGACTTTTTTGTTCAACATGTAAGTGGCTCACACTCTAATATGGATTTTTTGGTTGCAGCATCAGATGAGCATATCAATAATTTTAATGCTACTGAGGGGGCTATAATGCTAATGCAGAATAGTGGAACGTCTTCTTTTGGCTATAGGGTTTCTTTGGATGGTAAAATGCACTATAATTATACTATACAATATATTGGGGGTGCTTATTATGTGGGATTTGACTTTGAAGCTACCGGACAGAACCCAAATCAACAAGTGGCTGCAGATGGGTATTATAGTGATTGGATTGTGAAAATCTCTCCGGCCGTATATACGAATGCGTACAGAATCATAGCAGAAGACCTTGGAGACAGTGATGATTTTGACTTCAACGATGTCGTGTTTGATGTAGCGACCAATGGGGGAGCAACTATCATTACCCTGCAGGCTGCGGGTGGTACTTTGCCTTTGTATATTGAGGTAGGCGGTGATAGCCGTGAAGTTCATGAACTCTTTGGTGTTTCTAATACTACAATGGTAAATACGGATGCTGGGGCAACTAAGGCTCCGGTGATGTACAGAGTTAACGGTACCGGTGCCGTAAATATCAAAGTGGAAGGCCAAAATGCTGAAGTATATACACTGAAAGCAGAGATTGGCAAAGCTCCGCAGAAGATACGTGTAGAGACAAGATATGAATGGACTACTGAGCGTCAGGCTATTAATGATAAATATCCAGGTTTTGCAGATTGGGTGGCTGATCCTACGGCTAATTGGTATTAATAGAATATATAGTATTTTTATTTAAGGCAGATGATATAATGAGAGGTTATATCACCTGCCTTTTTTATATTGAAATTTACTATCTTTGTGGCGTAGCAAGCAGTTGGTACATCATTTTTTCAGAGAAAGTGAATGGTTTATTTATTTCGAACTTATGAATCTTTATACGCCTGTAGAAGTAGTTTCCAGTATGCCCCTTCTTTCGCAAGAGAATAATCTGTTGCTGATGGGTTCTTGTTTTGCGTCCGAGATGGGGCAAAGGCTGGCGGATGCCAAGTTCCGTTGTGACGTCAATCCTTATGGTGTGCTTTATAATCCGTTTTCCATTTCTGCGGCATTGCGTGAAATCATTGCGGGCAGATGCTACAATGAAAACGATATTTTCCTCTTTCATGAACTTTGGCATAGTGCCATGCATCATGGTAGTTTTTCCTCAGTCTCTGCAGAGGAAACATTGGCAGGCATTAACGGGCGTTTGAAAAGCGCCCATGAAAGGCTGGACCGGTTGGATTGTCTGCTGCTGACTTTCGGATCTGCCTGGGTTTATGAAAATAAAAAGACGGGAACTGTAGTTGCCAATTGTCATAAGCAACCTGAGTCCTGCTTTACCCGCCGTATGCTTTCTGTCTGTGAAATAGTATCTGACTACACCTCTTTGCTTTCCGGCTTGCTGGCGCGGATTCCCCGGCTGAAAGTATTGTTCACCGTCAGCCCCATCCGCCACGTACGTGACGGAATGCATGCCAACCAGCTCAGTAAAGCTACCCTGCTACTTGCCGTGAACCAGTTGCAAGCCACTTTCCCGGAACATGTTTTCTATTTTCCGGCTTATGAGCTGCTGCTCGACGAGCTTCGTGACTATCGCTTCTATGCAGAAGACATGGTGCATCCTTCCGAAACAGCCATTCGCTATGTCTGGGAACGGTTTACCCGGTCGTGCATCTCTGCCGATGCGTTACGGATTATGGAAGAAAGTGAAAATATCCGTAAGATGTTGTCACATAAGCCATTTTATCCCGCTTCAGAAGAGTATAAGCGTTTTTTAGGACAAATTGTGTTAAAAATAGACCAACTTAACGGAAAATACCCGTACTTAGATTTCCAAAAAGAGAGAGAAATATGTCGTATTCGATTGAAAGCATAACCGAAAGTATTGGCGCACGGCGTATGGGAAACGCGCCGGCTACCATAGACTGGCTGCTCACTGACAGCCGTTCCCTGAATTTTCCTGAGGAAACATTATTCTTTGCCTTGACCACCAAGAGGAATGACGGTGCGCGCTATATTACAGATTTATATGCCCGTGGAGTACGTAATTTTGTGCTTAGCGAAGAAAGCTTTAGATTAATGGACAATGGACAATTGACAATTGACAATGCTATGCAGCGTGATGATGCGCAGTCAATTGTCAATTATCTCATTGTTCCCAACCCGCTGAAAGCCCTGCAAAAACTGGCGGAACAGCATCGGAACCAGTTCCAGATACCGGTCATCGGTATTACGGGAAGCAACGGCAAGACCGTTGTGAAAGAATGGCTGCACCAGTTGCTCAGTCCGGAACGTGCCATTATCCGTTCTCCCCGCAGTTATAACTCCCAGATTGGAGTGCCTTTGTCTGTGTGGCAGATGAACGAACAGTCCGAACTTGCTATTTTTGAAGCCGGTATTTCCGAGCCGGGGGAAATGCGCGCTTTGCAGAACATCATCAAGCCTACCATAGGCATCCTGACCAATATAGGAGGGGCTCACCAGGAAAATTTCTTCTCGTTGCAGGAGAAATGCATGGAGAAGCTGACGCTTTTCAAGAATTGTGATGTAGTGATTTATAATGGTGACGATGAGTTCGTCAGCAACTGTGTGGCGAAGTCCATGCTGTCTGCACGTGAGATTGCGTGGAGCCGGAAAGATATGGAACGTCCTCTATATATAAGTAAAGTGGAGAAACGGGATGACTGTACTGTCATTTCCTATCGCTATCTGGATATGGACAATACGTTTACTCTACCGTTCATAGATGATGCTTCCATCGAGAATTCGCTGAACTGCCTGGCCGCATGCCTCTATCTGATGCTTCCTGCCGAACAGATTACAGAACGTATGGCAAGGCTGGAACCCATCGCCATGCGGCTGGAAGTCAAGGAGGGAAAAAACAACTGTCTGTTGATTAACGACAGTTATAATTCTGACCTTGGCTCATTGGATATTGCACTCGATTTTCTTTACCGCCGTTCGCAAAGTAAGGGATTGAGGCGGACTTTGGTTCTTTCGGATATATTGGAGACCGGTCAGAACACGCCGACACTTTACCGACAAGTGGCACAGCTGGTAAACAGCCGTGGCATTGAACGCATCATAGGTGTAGGAAATGAAATATCTTCCTGCGCTGCACGCTTTAATATAGAGAAGACCTTTTATCCGGATACAGCGGCCTTGATACGTGCCATTCAGCGTGGGGAACTTCGCCTTGAAAACGAAATAATTCTGATTAAGGGTGCACGTAAGTTCGGTTTTGACTCCTTGACGGAAGTATTGGAGAAGAAGGTGCACGAAACCATTCTGGAGGTTAATCTTGGAGCGATGATTGCCAATCTGAACTATTATCGTGGCAAGCTGAAGCCGGAAACAAAGATGGTCTGCATGGTGAAAGCCTCCGCTTACGGTGCAGGTTCTTATGAGATAGCCAAGACTTTGCAGGAACATCATGTCGATTATCTTGCCGTGGCGGTTGCCGACGAAGGCTCCGAACTCCGCAAAGCGGGCATCACTGCGAACATCATTATCATGAATCCTGAGATGACTGCTTTCAAGACCATGTTCGATTACAAGCTGGAGCCCGAAGTATATAGCTTCCATCTGCTGGACGCTTTGATTAAAGAAGCGGAAAAGGAAGGTATCACAAACTTCCCCATCCACATAAAGCTGGATACCGGTATGCACCGCCTGGGGTTTGCTCCGGAGGATATGCCCCGGCTGATAGAACGGCTGAAGGGACAGAATGCTGTGATTGCCCGTTCCGTCTTCTCGCATTTGGTAGGGAGCGATTCGCAACAATTCGACAGTTTTACACGCCGGCAGATAGAAATGTTCGAGAAAGCGTCCATGGAATTGCAGGAGGCTTTTCCGCATAAGATACTTCGCCATATCTGCAATTCCGCAGGTATCGAGCGTTTCCCCGGGGCGCAATTCGATATGGTGCGCCTGGGTATCGGCCTCTATGGTGTCAATCCCATAGACAATTCCATTATGAATAATGTGAGCACGTTGAAGACTACCATCCTCCAGATACGTGATGTTCCCGAAGAGGATACGGTGGGGTATAGCCGGAAAGGGCATCTCACCCGTCCGTCGCGTATAGCGGCTCTTCCCATCGGTTACGCCGACGGCCTGAACCGCCATCTTGGAAATGGACATGCCTATTGTCTTGTAAACGGCCAACGGGCAGCCTATGTAGGGAATATCTGCATGGATGTCTGTATGATTGACGTGACGGACATCGATTGCAAGGAGGGTGACAGTGTGGAAATTTTTGGTGACCATCTGCCTATAACCGTTCTTTCCGATGTACTCGAAACTATTCCTTATGAGGTGTTGACAAGCGTTTCTACACGGGTAAAACGTATTTATTATCAAGACTGAAGATAGGGGGCAGGGATTAGGGATTAGGGATTGCGATAAAATTAATCCTTAATCCTTAATCCCTAATCCTTAATTTTCCTATCTTTGCACTATAATTAATCAGATATAACTATGACAAACTTACTTTTATTAGGCTTTCTGCCCAGCGGTTCCGAATGGATAATTATTGCATTGGTCATCTTGCTGTTGTTTGGTGGTAAGAAAATTCCCGAATTGATGCGTGGTTTGGGCAAAGGAGTGAAGAGCTTCAAGGATGGTGTGAATGAAGCCAAAGAAGAGATAAACAAGGCTCAGGAAGATTTGGATAAACCGGCTGAAAAGAAATAAAGGAACAAGGGTATTTATTATTTGACAATTTACTATTTACTATTTGATACTCTGAGAAGTTCAGGAGTATGGGTAGGCTTGTTGCCTTTTCCACAGCGCAGCCCAAATAGTAAATTGTAAATTGTCAAATAGTAAATCCCCGCAGCGCAGCCCAAATAGTAAATAGTAAATTGTCAAATAGTAAATCCCTTTATGTCAGAAAAAGAACTAACCTTTTGGGACCACTTGGACGAGTTGCGCCGGGTGTTGTTTCGTGTACTCGGTGTGTGGTTTGTATTGGCTATCGGTTATTTTATTGCCATGCCTTATCTGTTTGACAATGTGATATTGGCTCCTTGCCATAACGACTTCATTTTCTATGACTTGCTGCGCTGGATAGGGCAGAGACTGGATTTGCAGGATGAATTCTTTACCCAGGAGTTTCATGTGAAGCTCGTCAATATCAATCTTGCCGCACCGTTCTTTGTCCACATGTCTACCGCTTTCTGGATGTCGGTGGTAACGGCTGCTCCTTATACTTTCTATGAAATCTGGCGCTTTGTAAGCCCTGCACTCTATCCAAACGAGCGTAAAGGGGTGAGGAAAGCGCTGGGTATAGGTACGGTGATGTTCTTCATCGGTGTGTTGCTGGGGTATTTTATGGTCTATCCGCTGACATTGCGTTTCCTTTCCACTTATCAATTGAGCGCAGCCATCGAGAATCAAATTTCCCTGAACTCGTACATCGACAATTTCATGATGTTGGTGCTTTGCATGGGACTGGCATTCGAACTGCCGCTGGTGACATGGCTGCTTTCCCTGCTGGGACTGGTGCACAAGACCTTTTTGCGGAAATACCGCCGTCATGCTGTTGTCATCATTGTTATTGCCTCGGCCATCATTACTCCGACCGGTGACCCGTTTACCTTGACAGTAGTGGCGGTGCCGCTTTATCTGCTCTATGAGTTGAGTATCCTGATGATAAAGGATAAAAAGACTGATGATGAAGCGGAAGAAGTGGAGACAGAGGAATGATGGATTGTGAAGTAAAGGAATATTTTAGTATATTGCTGGAAGCCTGCCACGTTGAGGAAATCTCCTTGGACGTGGCCTATCGGCAATTGCGCGAGTTGCTGGAGCGTTTGTGCCGTACACAGATGCCCGACGGCAGCTTGCAGATGACGGACCTTTCTGCACGTATCAGTTTCGTGGCTTCGAAGGCCGGACTTTCCACCGTGGAACAGAACCGTCTGCATACCTTCCGGCTGACCTCCAATGCTATTCTGAACCGCCAGGCGGAACCGCAACGTGAACAGTTGTTGCGTGATGCCAAGACACTGGCATTCTTTGTCAAGCGCTTGACGGGGGAGGAGATACCTGCCGAACTTTATCGCCTGCTACCCCGTGCGGATGCCACCTATATAGTGGCACCGCCCGCCAAAGAACGGATAAAGCGCATGCGCGTCTGTTTTCAGTATGCCGATGATACTTATTTATATGTACTGCCCGTAGACACTGTAGCCGATGAGCCGTTGCGTGTCCGTTATAATGTACCTCAGATTAATGAAGAGTTTGCAGAAATCTGCCGGATTCTGTGGCGGCATGCCCAGGTCAATCTGCTGGATGTTACGGTGGACGAAGTCGGCATACTCACCCCTTCCTTTATTATACTTGAGCCCGATTACTTGATAGACATCAGTTCGCTTGCCGAATGCTTCAAGGATTACGGGCATCATCCTGCCAATTATATCCTGGCACGGCTCCAGTCGCCAGACAATACCCGTCCGTTACTGTTGGGTAATATTGCCAACCTCTTTCTGGACGAATGGATTCATGCCAAGGAGGCACCCGATTATTTGGCATGCATGAAGAAGGCCTTCCGTTCTTATCCCATCGAGCTGGCAGCATGTGCCGACCTGCGCGACCGGGAGAAGGAAGCTGAATTCTTTTCCGATTGCAAGCGCCATTTCGATAATATCCACCGGACGGTGACAGAAACATTTCGTGCATCCGGCTATGAGCTCGATAGGACTGATGCCGTGCTGGAACCCTCTTACATCTGTGAAGCATTGGGTTTGCAAGGGCGTCTGGACTACATGCAGCGGGATATGACCTCGTTCATTGAAATGAAGTCCGGTAAGGCGGACGAGTATTCCATCCGTGGTAAGGTGGAGCCTAAAGAAAACAATAAGGTGCAGATGTTGCTCTATCAGGCTGTGTTGGAGTATTCTATGGGAATGGACCATCGACGTGTAAAGGCTTATCTGCTCTATACCCGTTATCCGTTGCTTTATCCGGCGCGTCCTTCGTGGGCAATGGTGCGCCGTGTGATGGATGTGCGTAACCGGATTGTAGCCAATGAATATGGCATCCAGTTACGGAATAGCCCACAGTATACGGCAGAGCGCCTGAAAGACATCCATCCGGATACCTTGAATGAGCGCGGTTTGGACAATACCTTGTGGAAACGCTTCCTTTGCCCCTCCATCGATGCCGTAGCGCAACGCATCCGTTCGCTTTCGTCGTTGGAACAAAGCTATTTTTATACGCTCTATAACTTTATAACCAAGGAACTCTATACCTCCAAATCTGGAGATGTGGATTATGAAGGACGTACCGGTGCTGCCGCCCTCTGGCTTTCCACACTGGCTGAGAAATGTGAGGCAGGTGAAATTCTGTACGATTTGGCTATTTGCGAGAATCATGCGGCAGATGCGCATAAACCGTATTTGTCACTCAGAACGAAGCAAATGGTTGCTTCCCGGCAGGAGCGGGTTCTGCCCAATTTCCGTCAGGGTGATGCGGTGGTTCTTTACGAACGGAATACGGATACCGACAACGTTACCAACAAGATGGTGTTTAAAGGTAATATAGAGCGCATATCCGATAACGAGGTCTGTATCCGTCTTCGTGCCACTCAGCAGAATGCGGGTGTATTGCCTGCTGCTAGCCTTTATGCCATAGAACACGACTATATGGACACCTCCTTTCGTAGCATGTATCTGGGACTTTCCGCTTTCCTTTCTGCCACTCAAAGACGGCGTGATTTGTTGTTGGGGCAGCGCCCTCCCGAGTTCGATGCTTCTTTGGATACTGGTATTGCGACCGCTCCGGATGATTTTTCGCGGATTATTCTAAAAGCGCAGGCTGCCCGCGACTATTTCCTTTTAATCGGTCCGCCGGGTACCGGCAAGACCTCTCGCGCGCTGCGGGGCATGGTAGAAGCCTTTTACCGGGAGGGGAAACAGATTCTACTGCTTTCGTATACCAATCGTGCTGTAGATGAAATCAGTAAGGCGCTGGCTTCCATTGAGCCTGAAATAGACTTTATCCGTTTAGGCAGTGAGTTGTCTTGCGATGACTCATTCCGCCCGTATCTGATTGAGAATGTGTTGGAATCTTGTGCCACTCGGCGGCAGGTGCAGGAGCGCATTGCCCGTTGCCGTGTTTTTGTCGGTACGGTTGCCACGCTTTCTTCCAAGACCGAACTTTTCCGGTTGAAGACTTTTGATGTAGCGATTGTGGATGAGGCTACCCAAATTTTGGAACCACAACTGCTGGGATTACTCTGTACCCGCAATCCCGCAGGCGCGGATGCCATCGGCAAATTTATTTTGATAGGTGACCATAAGCAGCTACCCGCAGTGGTCTTGCAGTCGTCCGAGCAGTCGGAAGTGTGTGACGAAGCTTTGCAGGCCATCGGATTGTATAATTTGAAAGATTCCCTTTTCGAACGCCTTTATAGGAATCTCTCCAAGGAAAGTGCCAATCGCCAGGCATCAACCTCTCATTCTTCATCTTTTATCCCTCATCCCTCCTACGACATGCTCTGCCGTCAGGGTCGTATGAATATCGAGGTAGCTTTGTTTCCTAACCGGGCTTTTTACGGTGGTCTGTTGGAACCGGTTGGTCTGCCGCACCAGCAGGGAGAGCTGATTCTTGCTCCTGAGCTGTGTGATTGTGAGTTTGCCGGCTTGCTGACTCGTCGTGTCGCTTTTCTGCCTGCCGCAGTCGAACCGCCGGCACAGTCGGCCAAGATGAACCATTCGGAGGCGCGGATTGTGGCACGGTTGGCAGCGGCTATCTATCGGCAGTATGCAGCTGTTTCCGGTTTCAACCCGGCTGTCACTTTAGGTGTCATCACTCCTTATCGCAGTCAGATAGCCTTGATTAAGAAAGAGATTGCTGCTTTGGGTATTGCTCCTTTGGAGGATATATTGGTAGACACCGTGGAACGCTTCCAAGGTAGCGAACGGGATGTTATTATCTACTCTTTCTGTGTGAACCGGGCTTATCAGTTGAAGTTTCTGGCAAATATGACGGAGGAAAACGGTACTCGGATTGACCGGAAATTGAATGTTGCCCTTACTCGTGCCCGCAGGCAGATGTTTATGACAGGAGTGCCGCAACTATTGAAACTTAATCCTATTTATGCCGAGCTCTTGTCTGTAGTTTGCCATTCGTAACCGTCTTATTTAGTAAATCTTAAATATTTTCTGCTTCTTTATAGAGTTTATTAATAACGCTGTGTGAGATAAACCATTATCTTTGCATCACGTTTTTTTCATAGAGATTTAGATTTAAGGTTAGAAGAATTGTGGAAGTCGTGAGACTTCCCTTTTTTTCATCTTAAATTGTGTTCCATTTACAGTTTTTTGTTTTTGACTGTAATTGAACGAAGAAAAGCCATTTCGTGAGAAAAGGCTTTTTTTGTGCGGAGTTTGCAAGGCATGTAATGCAGTTTGCAAACTCCGCATGATTCTGAATATCTATATAGAGACTTCTGATTAGTCCACTATAATCGGTTTGTACTTCGGAACCAGTGCCTTCATGATGCACCAGCCTATCAGGTAGGACACTGCACATACACAGAAGATGATGAAATATCCGGCAGGCTTGCCCTGGAATCCAAGAAATACCATTTGTGTCTTGTCGGCATAGTCGAACAGCAAACCGGAACTCATGTTGATAAGGAATGAGCTGATACCGCCCGCCATACCTCCGATTCCCACAATGGTGGCAATGGTGCTCTTGGGAAACATATCACCTACCACAGAATAGATGTTGGCCGACCAGGACTGATGGGCAGCGCCTGCAATACCTATGATGATAATCGGGAACCAATAGGCTTGTTCGCCAAATACTTCCTTGTTGCCCAATGGCTGTGCAAACAATGCCAATAGCGGGAACCAAAGATGAACATGGCCTGCATGCGTGCGGCGTAGGGGTTCTTACCGGTTTTGTTGATAATGATGGTGGGCAATTTCCCGCCATAGACGGACAACATCGTGATGGCATAGAGCACAAAGATAAGCATCTGTGCCGTGGGAGTATCTGAGGAGAATCCGTAAACGTCCGAAATGTATGCGGGTGCCCAGAAGAGGAAGAACCACCATACACCGTCAGTCATGAATTTGCCGAAAAATACAGCCCAGGTTTGCGGATATTTGAAACATTGCAGGAAAGAAATGCTCTTTTCATCCTTGGTTGTCGGAGTAGTCGCCTTTTTATCCTTCTCATTGTCTTTGTCTTGTTCTATATATGCCAGCTCAGCTGCGTTTACGTGTGGATTTTCATCAGGTTTCTTGTACATGAATATCCACAGTCCCATCCAGATGAAACCCAATCCGCCGATAACGATAAAAGCCATTTCCCAGCCGTTGCCCACGCCCATGCGTTGGAAGTAGCGGGCCAGGGTAGGGATACACAATGGGGCTATCAGTGCTCCGATGGTAGAGCCGGCATTGAATATGGAAGTGGAGAAGGCACGGTCTTTCTTTGGAAAATATTCGGCAGTCACCTTGATGGCGGCAGGAAAGTTTCCTGCTTCACCGATGCCCAGTATGATACGGGCGGCAATGAAGTAGTAAACGCTGGTGATGGCTATGGTAGAGGCCAATGCACCGGTAGCGCTAATCATGTTGGCGGCATTTTCAATGCCGAGGGTCATTTCTGTGGCAAGTCCGCAGAGGGCGTGCATACAAGCACCGATAGACCATACGGCAATGGCCCATAAATACCCTTTTTTCGTTCCCATCCAGTCGATGAAACGTCCGGCAAACAGATTGCCTAAGGCATAGACGATGGAAAAGATAGCTGTGATGTAGCCGTAGTGTGTATCGGTCCAGTGGAATTCGGGGGAGATGAAATCTTTCCAGGTCAATGAAAGAACCTGGCGGTCGAGGTAATTGACGGTTGTCGCGAAGAATAGCATGGCGCAGATAATCCAACGGTAATTGGTCATCCGCCCTGCGGTGTTTTGAAATGTACTCATGATAATAGATTTATATTTTGATGCAAATGTAGGGGTTTGTGTGTTGTTCGAGGTGTAATATTGAGTAAAAAGGATGTAGAAAATGACAAAAATAGGCATGGATTATTTAAGTCCATGCCTATCGGACGTTGCAGGGCAACTTTATTTCATATCGATGTATTTGATTTCGTCTTTGTCGCTGTATTTCAGGTTTTCACCGCCCATACCCCAGATGAAAGTATAGTTGCTGGTTCCGGCAGCAGCGTGGATGGACCATTCGGGAGAAGTGATGGCTTGTTCGTTGTGCAGCCATATCAAACGTTCTTCCTGCGGTTCGCCCATCAGGTGACAGATAGCGTTGCCGGGTTTCAGGTTGAAGTAGTAGTAAGCTTCCATGCGGCGAGTGTGCGTGTGGGCAGGCATGGTATTCCATACAGAGCCGGGAGCCAGTTCCGTGAGTCCCATCTGCAACTGGTTGGTACCGCCGTCTTTCACTCTTTCCAGTACATCTTTCACAATCAGCTGGTTTACGATACGGTCGTTGCTGTCTTCCATTTTTCCATAATGGTCGGAGATGCCCAGTGCATATTTCTTGGGGTTGGCTTTCTGAAGCTTGGCATCGGTGGTAATCAGCTGAGTAACATAGGGTTTGTAGGCCGGGGCCGAGTTGATGTAGAACTTGGCGGGATTGGTAGCGTCGTTGCTCTTGAAGGTTACTTCCTTATTTCCGCAGCCTACGTAAAGGGCTTCCTTATACTTCATGGGGTATTCCTTACCGTCTACAGTAACCACTCCGTCACCGCCGGTATTGATGACACCCAGTTCGCGGCGTTCGAGGAAGTAAGTGATTTCCGGACCCAGTTCACGGAACACTTCCAACTTCAATGTCTTGTTCACCGGCATGGCGCCACCGTAAATCAATCGGTCGTAGAGGGTGTAGGTTACGTTGATTTCATCCGGAGCCATCACTTTGTCCATCATGAATCTGCTGCGCAGAAGTTCCGTGTCATAATGCTTCACGTCCTGCGGATGGCAGGCGGTCTGCACTTTGTAATTCACTTGGGCATTGGCTGCCATGGCAGCTGCTCCCATCATAAATGCAAGTACTAACTTTTTCATAATCCGTTACTATTTAATTTTTAACTTTTAATTTTTGATTGATTTCTGGTATTTGATGATAGCACGACGGTTCATAATCATCAGGAACAATGTGCATAATACAAGGATACCGGAGCCTATCCATTTCAACGAGTAGGTCAGGTGGAAAATGACCCAAGCAAAGGGGCTGGATGCAAAATCCAGTGCGCCGCCTTCAAAGCCGGCGGGGATATTCACGGCAGCATCTTGTGTCTTCTCGTATACATCGTGGGCTGCTTGTGTGAAATAGGGGGCGAGGTCTGTTACGAAATAAAGACCGATGGTCAGTACAACGAGTCCGATGATGAACGTCTTTACTACATTTCCTTTCGTGATGGGCAGTACCAGTGGGAAGAGGTAGAACATTCCGGCCAGCGATGCCAGAGGCAGGAACTGGTTACCCGGCAGGATGACAGCCAGCAGTATGGTTACGGGAATCAGCAGCAGGGAAACCACCAGCGTTGCAGGATGGCCGATAACCAATGCGGGGCTCATACCGATGTTCAGGCCGACAGCACCTTTGAACTTCTTGGCAATCAGCTCGCGGGTAGCATCAGAAATAGGCTTCAAGCCTTCGATGAACAAAGCGGTGATACGCGGAATCAGCTCCATTACGGCGCCCATCTTGATACCCAAACCTAATATATAAGGTATCTTGTCTACCAGTTCCTGACCGTTCTTGCAAGACAAAGCACCGATACCGCAACCGACCAGAATACCCAGGAACAGAGGCTCACCCAGCAAACCGAATTTCTTCTTCATGCCTTCCGCATCAATGTTCAATTTGTCAAAACCGGGGATTTTGTCCAATGCTTTATTGATGACTACGGCAAATGGAACGAAACCTGCGCAGAAAGGCTGGGGAATGGAGATACCCTCCATCTTGTCGTAGAATCCCTGGAATTTGTCGGCGGTATAGTCGGCCATAATCAGGGTAATGATGTAGCAGATAATAGCGGCGAAGAAACCCCACCAGATATTGTCGCTGGCAAAATAAACGACTGCGCCGATAAATGCGAAATGCCAGTAGTTCCAAAGGTCGATATTGACCGTACGGGTCGTTTTCGTTAATAACATCAGAAGATTTACTCCCAAACATACCGGAATGATGAATGCACCCACCGATGTGTTATAGGCTACAGCCGCAGCTGCAGGCCATCCCATATCGAATACTTTCAACTGAAGACCGTAAATTTCAACGACTTGGCTCAGAGCAGGACCGAGGCTGCTGGTCAACAGCGCAGTGACAACTGACAGACCTACGAAACCGACACCTACCAGCAGACCACTCTTTAGCGCCTTACTGAATTTGATGCCGATGCATACTCCCAAAATTGTAAAGATTATAGGCATCATCACTGCTGCTCCTAAGCCGATGATATAGCCGAAAACTTGTTCCATTCTCTTGTGATTTAATTAGGTAATTGAGTTTGTTTTTGCAATAGTATGAATTAAAAACCGGGTCAAAAATAAGACCTTTTCTCAATTAATCAAACTCGAAAAGCATAATTATTTAGTAAATGGGACAATTTTGGACGAAATTGGTCGTTATCGTGCACAAAATTGCTCGTTTTCGTACACGAAAACCAAATAATACACTCTCTGCATTGAAAAGTATACATAGGAAAAACAACAATTTTGGGTGGAGTGAACTTTAATCCAGTTTACTGTGTTATTATAAGACATTGAAACAAACCGGACTATAATGATATATTTGATTTTTTTATTGGCAATAGGACTATTGGTCGGATGGAGCTTATGGAAAGCTCCATCCGATATTGATTTATGGGGAAAAGATTTAGAGGATTGATAGTTATATTGGTTATATTCTGAAAATTTAACTATATTAGCGCCCGAAAAGCATAAATATGGCGCTAAATCTGATAAAAAAGGATAAATCCCACTCTGTTGTAAGCATTAAGCTGGATGAGCAAGAGTTTCATAATATTTTTAAGGAATATTATGCGGCGCTTTGTTCTTTCGCGTTCCAATACATGGAGGATGCGGATATGTCAGCAGATATAGTACAAGACGTATTTGCCAAGTTGTGGCAGATAAGAGACGATTTCTTTTATCTTCATCAGGTGAAAGCTTTTCTTTATACGGCCGTACGTAACCATGCCTTGAACGAACTTGAGCATTCGAAGGTAGCTCATGAATACGAGCAAAAGATTATAGCCAAAAAAGCAGATGCTTTTTTTCGTGATGCGATTGTGGAAGAAGAGACTTTCCGGATTCTGTCAGAAGCTATAGAGAAACTTCCTACCCAAATGAGAGCCATCATGCAGTTGGCTCTGGAAGGTAAAAAGAATGCAGAAATAGCAGAGCGTCTCAATGTCTCTCCCGAAACGGTACATACTCTTAAAAAAGTGGCTTATAAAAAGCTTCGTGCATTCCTTACCGATTATTATTATTGCCTTCTGTTATTTATCTAAAAGCACATTTTTTTCTATTTTTTCAAAAAAAAGTCTTTATCGATTCACCATGTTTTCATTTTGGCTTGTATTATCATTAAAGATAGACTAAAACATGCCAAATTATGATAAAAGAGTACTTTCATATAGCTCATCTTATTTCCAGGCACCTATCCGGTGAAGTAACACCGGAAGAGAGCCGTTTTTTGGATAAATGGCGCAAAGAGAGCAAAAGCCATGAGCAGCTTTTCCAAAAGATTTGTAGTGATGAACATTATGCACAGCACGAAATTCGTAAAATGGAGTTTGATTCGCAGGCTGGATGGAAAGGTGTCGAAACACGTATCAAGAGGATGGAGCTCAGAAGGAGACATTTGAAACTGTTACGGTACGTTGCTCTTTTTATTGCACCGGTGCTGATATTGGTTTTTGCATTTCAGGATATTTCTGTACCCCATGTCATGGATGGCAATCAATTATTGGCTGCCCAGCAAATACTGCCGGGTGGAGCCAAAGCTATTCTTACATTGGATAATGGGGAAACGGTTTATCTGGATGAGAATGCCGATGGGCGGCAGTTGCAGTTGGCTGGTAAACAAATACAGATAGATTCGACGACCTTGAACTACAGCGCTGCAGACGGGCAGGTTGTGCTGTCAGCTTTGGCATATAATAAAGTTGAAGTGCCTCGAGGCGGTGAGTATACACTTGTTCTGAATGATGGTACAAAAGTACATCTGAATTCAATGAGCAGTCTACGTTTTCCGCTTGCTTTCGAAGCAGGGAAGCGGGAAGTGGAATTGGCGGGAGAAGCTTATTTTGAAGTAAATAAGACCGGTCATCCCTTCATTGTATCGACTCAAGGTATGCAGATTGAGGTGTTGGGAACAACTTTCAATATTTCGGCCTATCCGGGTGAAGAATATCAGGCGACTCTTGTCAGTGGTTCTGTTAAGGTGGACACCGGGGAGGGACAGAGTCTTGTCTTAAAACCTTCACAGCAGGCATCATTAATTCCCGGGAGCGGGAATATACAAGTGCGTACAGTAGATACTGCCTTCTATACATCATGGGTGAAGGGAAAAATCAATTTTAAAGATCAACGGCTGGAAGATATTATGAGAATCCTTTCAAGGTGGTATAATATTGAAGTGGACTATTCAGACGAAGCGTTAAAGAACCTGCGTTTCGGTTGCTATGTGAACCGTTATGAGGAAATAGCTCCTTTCCTTGAGCTACTGGAAGCGACGGAAAACATACATGTCAAAATCAACGGTAAAACTATTATATTCTATAAATAACCATTTAATAATTTAATTATGACTAAGGAACAGAGCTACACCAGGTTTTGGGAAGGTAGTAAACGTATGTGGATTACATTCCTGTTTTTCAGTTTTATTATGATTGGCTTTGTGCAGGCTGCCAATACGGCGTTTGCCCAGACAACAGTTACTGTAAATGTGCAGGACGCCACTTTAAGTGACGTGTTATGGGAAATTCAACGCCAGACGGATTTTACTTTCATTTATAGTACAAATGACGTAAAGAATGTCAAGGTACGTAATTTGAGGGTCACGAATGGAAAAATCGCAGCAGTGCTGGATGAATGTCTTAAGAATAGCGGATTGGCTTATGTCGTAAAAGACGGGGCCATTGCTATCCGTCCAGCCAATGAAGTGAATGCTGTGAAGGCAGTAGAACAAGCTAATGTTATTTCCGGAACAGTGGTGGATGAGACCGGTGAGCCCGTCATTGGAGCCAATGTTTTGGTCAAAGGTACTACAAACGGTCAGATTACCGATTTGAATGGAGGTTTCTCTATCAAGGTGGAGCATGCATCGGCTACCTTGCTTGTCTCTTATGTCGGCTATGTTCGTCAGGAAGTGAAAGCTACTTCGGGTAAGATATTGAAGATTGTATTGGTGCCGGATGCAAATATGATGGAAGAGGTGGTTGTAACTGGTTACGGTACATTCAAGAAATCTGCTTATGCGGGTTCGGCTGCCAGTGTGAAGAATGAAAAGATTGCCGATGTGCCTTCCGTTTCTTTCCAGGATTTGTTGCAGGGAAATGCTACGGGTGTACAGTTTACTTCTGCTTCCGGCCAGCCGGGTTCTTCAGCTTCTTTGAGTATTCGTGGTATGGGCTCTTTCAATGCCTCCAACTCTCCGCTGTATGTTATTGATGGAGTGCCCGTTACTTCCGGTTCGATAAACTCCATCAGTTCGGATGGTGGTCTGGATGCCATGTCAACCGTCAACACTTCGGATATTGAGAATATTACGATTATCAAGGATGCCGCTGCTGCATCACTCTACGGTTCGCGCGCTGCGAATGGTGTGGTTCTGATTACGACGAAGAAAGGTAAAACCGGTAAGGCTTCTATCAGTTTGAAAGCCGATTGGGGATTCAGTGACTTTGCTATGGATTATCGTCCTACTTTAAGCGGAGCAGAACGTCGCGAATACATATACAATGGTATGGTGCTTGGACAACAGCGCAGCGGCAAATCGGATGCGGATGCCATAGCTTATGCTGATAAGAATATCGACAAATATGCTCCGGTTCCCTGGTGCGGCTATACGGATTGGGGAGATTATCTGTTCAAGAAAGGAAACCATTCCAGTTATGAGGCTTCCATATCCGGAGGAACCGACAAATTCAAATACTATTCTTCATTGTCCTATCTCAACCAAGAGGGCATTGTAAAAACATCGGGTCTGGAAAGAATTACCGGACGTTTGAATGTTGATTTTCAGGCTACGGATAAATTGAAATTCGGTGCCAACATCATGTTTACCAATCTGAATCAGGATGTATATAGTGAAGGAACCGGTTATACTGCTCCTTTCTACTCCAGCGTAAGCAAATTGACGCCTTCAGATCCGGTTTACAATGAAGATGGAAGCTATAACCAGGACTTGATTTCGTTGTCAAGAAGAAATCCCGTTCTTGCCCAGGAGTACAATTACCAGCGTGAGTATGTTACCCGTATGTTCAATACGATTAATGCCGAATATGAATTTATCAAGGACTTGAAGTTAAAGTCTATTTTGAGCTATGACTATAACATCAGTAAGGGTAAGGAATGGAAAGACTCCCGTACCTCCGACGGTGAGAAGAATAATGGTGGAGCCGAAAAGGCATATAGTGAATATAACAAGTTGGTGTGGTCAAACCAGTTGACTTACAAGACTACTATCCAAAAGGACCACAATTTAGATGCCCTTGTCGGATATGAAATCGATTCCAAGTACAATGATTTCTTGTCGGGATATGCTACTAACTTCCTGACTCCGATAAAGAATGACATTGCCAACGGGCAGACTTTGGAGAGCATAGATGGTTCTTCCAAGAGGTCAAGAATGGTTTCTTACATCACCCGTCTCAACTATGACTACAAGAACAAGTATTATCTGGGTGGGAGCTATCGTATGGATGGCAGTTCACGCTTGCACAGAGATAATCGCTGGGGAAGTTTCTGGTCTGTTTCAGGAGCATGGCGTATTATCGAAGAGGATTTCATGAAACCCACGTCCAAATGGCTGACCGATTTGAAACTCCGTGCATCCTACGGTGTGAATGGTACGTTGCCCTCCGACTTATACGGCTATATGGGCTTGACGAGCCTTAGTGGCGGCTATATGGAGAATCCCGCATTGATTCAGTCGCAGATTGAAAATAGGGATTTGGAATGGGAAACGAATTACAACTTGAATATCGGTCTGGACTTCGGCTTCTTCAGCCGTTTGAACTTCACTTTGGAGTACTATACCCGTACCACTAAGAACCTTTTGATGGACTGTCCCGTATCTATGACTACCGGTTTCAGTTCCTATCTGATGAATATCGGTGAGGTGAAGAACCAGGGTGTGGAATTGGAAATCAATTCCAAGAACATTGTGTCCAAAGACTTTGACTGGTCTACCTCTTTCACCCTTTCGCACAACAAGAATAAGATTGTGAAACTGGACGGCGAACAGACCCAGATTATCAGCGGCTCGCAGATTCACATGATTGGCAAGTCCTACCGTACATTCTACATGATAGAATTTGCCGGAATCAACCCCGAGACCGGTGCACCTCAGTTCTATACCAACGACGTGGACGAGAATGGAAACTATATCAAGGAAATCACAGAGAATAACAAGGATGCCAAAGCCATTCCTCTGAAGAAACATGCCGAGCCCAATGTGACCGGTGGTCTCTCTAATACTTTGCGTTACAAGTGGTTCGATTTGAGCTTCATGTTCTCTTATCAGTTCGGTGCTTATGGATATGATAACTGGGCACAGAAAACAGAACATGGCGGCAAGGACTTTACTCTTAATATTCCGGCCTATTATCGTGACAATTGGAAGCAACCGGGAGATATCAGTAAATATGAAGTGTTTATAGAGAAGCCGGCGGTAGCCATGAATGGCGTTACCACTACCCGCCGCTTGCACAGCACGGACTTTATCCGTCTGAAAACGTTGACTTTCGGTGTGACCGTTCCTAAAACATGGACCCGGAAAATCGGCGTAAACAGCCTGCGCCTTTACGCATCTGCCAACAACTTGTGGACTTGGGCCGCTTACGATTTCTATGATCCGGAATCAGTCAGTGCAGGTACAGCCGGCTGGGGAACACCTCCTTTGAAAACAGTAACTTTCGGTCTTAATTTGAATTTCTAACCTCATAATAAAGAAACACAATGAAAGCATTAAAATATATGATGATGGGGATGTTGGTCAGCCTGACCGCCTCCTGTGGCAATGACTGGCTTGATGTTGAATCCAGTACAAAGATTCCGACTGAAACCGCCATACAGAATCTGGATGATGTGGAATATAGCTTGAACGGTATCTACGACGTGATGCGCAGTACCAACTATTACTCGGGCCGTATGATTTATTACGGAGACGTGACGGGTGACGATACGCAGTCCATAAAGACCGGAAAGCGTACCACCAGCTACTATATGCTGGACTATACAAAGGATTCCGGTCCGTCTTCCCACTGGTCTTATGCCTATAAGATTATCCAGAATTGTAATATCATTTTGTCTCAAATAGACGGATTGGATGTCAGTGAGGATGATACGGAATACTTCAACGACCTGAAAGGCCAGACCTTGGCTCTCCGTGGATTTGCCTTGTTCGACCTGACCCGTTTCTTCGGCTATCCGTATGCCAAGGATGGAGGAGCTTCTTTGGGAGTGCCTATTGTGACCGAAGTATCCAATACGGAAAACAAGCCGTCGCGCAATACCGTTGCCCAGTGTTATGAGGCAATCATCAAGGATTTGAAGGAAGGTGCTGACCTGCTGGATGAAGAATTCAACAAGGGTAAGATTAATAAGTGGGCGGCAATGCTGTTGCTGAGTAGAGCCTATTTGTATATGGAAGATAATCAGAATGCCTTGATTACGGCTGAAGCTGCCATTGCGGGAGCGGAAAAGAATAAGTACCGTTTGTGGACCAATGATGAGTATGGCACGATATGGGGAACTGATTTTGCCTCTTCCGATCCGGGAGAAGTCTTGTTTGAGTTGGTGAATCTGACAGTGGACGGCGTTGGCAAAGAAAGTGTGGCTTACCTTTGTTGGCAGGCGGGTTATGATGATTATTGCCTGACCAGTTCTTTCTATGAACTGATGCAGGAAGATCCGGATGATGTCAGGAATCAGGCATATACGGTTGTTCCTAAGACAAAGAGAGCTTACATAGCCAAGTATCAGCCGCAAAGCGGCAAGGCTGTGGAAGATTCCAATATTCCAGTACTTCGTCTGTCCGAACTTTATCTGATTGCTGCCGAAGCGGCTGTAAAGCTCAATAACAATGACAAGGCTGTAAAGTATCTGGATGCTATTGTCAGCCGTGCCAATCCGGAAAAGACCGTGCAGGGTAAGACGGTGACGTTGGATGATGTTCTGTTGGAACGCCGTAAAGAGTTGTTCGGTGAAGGACACCGTTTCTTCGACGCCCTTCGTAATCATCAGACTATCGTGCGCAAGGAGTCGACCAAGGAATTTCCGGAAATAGCCGAGACTTCACATCTGAAGATGGTGGATGAGAGCGTATCTTTTGATTGGAACTATTATCGTGTAGTATTGCCCATTCCTAAGGCGGAGATGAATTCCAATCCGAATATGCAGCAGAATCCGACTTATGGTGATTAATTCCAAAAAAGCGAGAATATGAAGTATCAGACTACTATTGTAAAGTCTTTTTTTACTGTATTTATTCTAACCTTCATCAGTTCCGGCCTAAGTGCCGGAACTCTTGGTTTAGACGGTAAGAAGAAGGATAAGGAGAAGAAGGAGGAATTGTCGGCAGACGGACCTTATGTGATTTATGAACCGGACGGCAAGGTGCGCGTCATAAGCGTTACAGCCCAAGGGCAGATAGAAGATACGACTTATACGGTGCTTCCTCAGGATTTCACCCTTCATGTCACGGACCACAAAGGGCGTTATCCGTTTGATGTGAAGCTGCATCCGGTCAAACGTCCGGAATGGCAATACAGACAACCGGATAAAGTGTTTGTGATGTCTGACCCCCATGGCAAGTTGAATTGCGTGATGAGCTTGCTGCGAGGCAACAATGTCATTGATAAAGACTACCATTGGAGTTTTGGAACCAACCATCTGGTGGTTATCGGTGATATATTTGACCGTGGCAAAGATGTGCCGCAGATATTTTGGCTGTTCTATAAATTGGAGAAGGAGGCGGCAGATGCAGGTGGTCATGTTTCGTTTCTGTTGGGTAACCATGAACCGCTTGTGACGGCAAATGATTTGCGTTATACCAAAGAAAAGTACAAGACATTGGCCCGAAAACTGGGTATGGATTATCCGGCATTGTTCGGTCCGGACACAGAACTTGGCAAATGGCTTGGTACCCGTAATACGATGCAGACCATCGGACCTAATCTGTATGTGCACGCAGGTTTGGGAAAGGAGTTTTATGACCGTGACTTGAATATTCCCACAGTGAATGAGGAAATGAGCCGTGCATTGTTCATGAGCAAGAAGGAACGTAAGGCCTTATCGCCTCTCACGGCTTTCCTATATGGTAATAGCGGACCTATCTGGTATCGTGGATTGGTACGGACGGATGCAAAATGCCATCCATTGGCACAAGATTCCCTGCAACTGATGTTGAAACGTTATGACGTCGAACATATTATTGTGGGGCATACTATCTTTAAGGATATTTCCACTTTCTATGATGGACAGGTGATTGGAGTGAATGTGGATAACGAGGAAAACCGAAAGAAGAAACGTGGACGCGCTTTACTGATTGACGGGAATACCTATCTTGTGGTAGGAGATAAAGGAGCGATGCGAAAATTGTTCTGAGGCTGTTCTCTTTCTGATTATTTTTTAGGCGTGGAAGTACGTGGATTTCACGGAGAGACAAAGAAAAACTCCGTGTTTTTCGCGTAATCCGCGCCTAAAAAATATCATAATGTAAATATGCACTCTCGGATAACTGGGGGAGGGAGTGCCCTCTCAAAGAGCGGCGATAACGGCAATGTCCGTAGCATTGTCTACGATATGTGCCGGATGAAACTCTTCCAGTTCTGTGCGGGGACGGAATCCCCAGGTGACTCCGCAGGCAGTGACTCCGGCATTGGCGGCCGTCTGCATATCCACTCCGGAGTCTCCCACATATAGCACGTCTTCACGGGATATCCGGGTGATGTCCAGAATGTCATGCACCACTGTTGGGTCGGGCTTCACGTTGACCCCTTCCCGTTGTCCGAAGACGGCGGTAAAACGTATGTTGGGGAAATAATGTGAAATCAGCTTCACGGTAGCCGATTGATATTTGTTGGAAGCCACTGCCAATATCATCCCTTTCTCCTGCAACTGTTCCAGTAGTTCGGGGATGCCGGGGTAAGGGCAGCTTTTATCAGCATTGTGCACGTCATAATAAGGCACAAACTCCTTGCGGACGCGCAGGACGTTTTCTTCGCTCTTTTCCCCTTCCGGGAGGGCGCGCTCGAACAGTTTGTTGATTCCGTTGCCAACCATGAAGTTATAGGCCGATTCCGGGTGAGTGGGATAGCCAAGCGCTTGCAGGGCATGGTTTGTACTTTGTGCCAAATCGGCTATTGTATTCAGTAAAGTTCCGTCCAGGTCAAATATAATCAACTTCTTCATTGCCTTCTCTATTTTTTAGTTTGCTGCAAATATAGGGCTTTTTGCGCTCATGTTCAAATGCTGTCTCGGGTTTCATCAGGTATTTGCAGAATAGGAAGCCCTGGGCTGATAATCAGTGCGTTATTACTGCATTCCTGCTGCATGCGTTTTGCAGTAGTACTGCAGATGGAGTGCAGCGTTACTGCAAATATGTTTGCAGTGATACTGCAACTGTATTGCAGTGGTACTGCACAAGCGTTGCAGTAGTTTTGCAGTGGGTGATCGGTATATTTTTTGCCGTTCTTCCCTTTTCTTTGCACACTTTCGGGCTTTTTATGCAAAAACTTCCTATCTTTGCAGCCGAATTTTACTAAAAATAGGTATGAGTTACAATTTGTTGAAAGGAAAAAGAGGCATTATTTTCGGTGCTCTGAATGAGCAGTCCATTGCCTGGAAAGTAGCAGAAAAAGCAGTAAAAGAAGGTGCAACCATCACTTTATCGAATACACCGGTTGCTGTCCGTATGGGCGAAGTGTCCGCTCTTTCGGAGAAACTGAACTGCGAGGTGATTCCCGCAGATGCTACAAGTGTAGAAGATTTGGAAAATGTATTCAAACGCTCTATGGAAGTATTGGGTGGCCCGGTTGACTTCGTGCTGCACTCCATTGGTATGTCTCCCAATGTGCGTAAGAAACGTACATATGATGATTTGGATTACGATATGTTGGAAAAGACGCTGGACATCTCCGCTGTCTCTTTCCACAAGATGATACAAGCTGCCAAGAAACTCAACGCCATTGCCGACTACGGTTCAATTCTGGCTTTGAGTTATGTGGCTGCGCAACGTACGTTCTACGGTTACAACGATATGGCAGATGCCAAGGCACTGCTGGAATCCATTGCCCGCAGCTTCGGTTACATCTACGGACGTGAACACCATGTACGTGTCAACACCATTTCCCAGTCTCCCACGATGACCACTGCCGGTTCCGGTGTGAAGGGTATGGACAAACTGTTCGACTTCGCCAACCGCATGTCTCCTCTGGGTAATGCTTCTGCCGATGAGTGTGCGGACTACTGTATCGTGATGTTTTCCGACCTCACCCGCAAGGTCACTATGCAGAACTTGTTCCACGATGGAGGTTTCTCCAGCGTAGGTATGAGCCTTCGCGCCATGGCTACTTACGAGAAGGGACTGGATGAGTATAAGGACGAAAACGGAAATATCATTTACGGCTAATGGAACTCGCACTTTATCTTTTGCCAGTCACGCTGGGCGATACGCCTATTGAAACGGTGTTGCCGCCTTATAATAAGGAGATAATACTGGGAATCCGCTATTTCATCGTGGAGGATGTGCGCTCGGCACGCCGTTTTTTGAAAAAGGTGGACAAGGGAATAGATATTGATGCGCTGACATTCTATACGTTGAACAAGCATACGTCGCCCGAAGACATCTCCGGCTATCTGAAGCCGCTGGTGGAGGGGCATCCGATGGGCGTGATCTCCGAAGCCGGTTGTCCGGCTGTGGCCGACCCGGGAGCGGACGTAGTGGCTATTGCACAACGGAAAAACTTGAGAGTGGTCCCCTTGGTGGGGCCCTCTTCCATTATCCTCTCCGTCATGGGTTCCGGCTTCAACGGTCAGAGCTTTGCCTTCCATGGTTATCTTCCCATTGAACCGGCAGAGCGTGCCAAAAAGCTGAAAATGCTGGAACAACGCGTCTATAATGAACATCAGACTCAGCTTTTCATTGAAACGCCTTATCGCAATAATAAGATGATAGAGGATATTCTTCATAACTGCCGTCCGCAGACCAAGCTCTGCATTGCGGCGAACATTACTTGTGAAGGGGAGTATATCAAAACCAAGACCGTGAGGGAGTGGCAGGGCAAGACTCCCGACCTTTCTAAGATTCCTTGTATTTTTCTCTTGTATAAATAATAGCTTCCAGGTGCTCGAATTCATATTCTAGGCAACTGCTGAAGAAGTTCCGTCCCAGGTTGTGTTCCATTTGCTGGAACGTCCATAGCTTTCCCCCCTTGAAATTCTTATTGCATAGGATGGAGTCATCGTCCAGGTCTAGCGTGAAGAGATAGACCAGGCGGTTGGTGGCTTCATTCTCAAAATGATAGATGAAGTTGAAGTGCAAATGGTCTAATGGGGCGGTGGGAAGCGTTTGTCGTAAAATTCTGTGTGCGCCTTGTTCCAATGTTTCTCCATATATCAGGTAACCCTCCATCAGCAAGTCGATTTTATCTTTCTCGAAAACGTTGCATTTGGGGCGGGGGAGGAGAAACAGCATGCCGTGTGAGGCAACGGCAATCCGGATGACCGGATTGATATAGTCGTTTTTCCGGTTGATGGCTTCTGAGGCGATGGCTTTCCCCATGACATCTCCTTTGGTATTGACTATCGGTACGAAAACCGTGTGGTTCATCACTATATTGAAATAGAAAATGCCGAACTGATTGAACAGAATGCCTGATATAAAGACGAGGGGAGGCGCCACATAAAACAGAATGTGGCGGGTAGTGTCTCCCAAAGGGTAACTGACCAGAACCGCCAAGAAGATAATCAGAAAATGCAGCAGGCTTATGATAAGGATTACGCGTGAGGATACGATGGCGGCTTCTGCCCCTTGTGCAAAAAGCTGCTTGCAGCATTTCTGTGTCTGAGACATGTGGTAGTCCAGATATTTTCTCCTATTGAGGTAGATGACGAATGGGGGAATGATGGCACTGATTTCCAGCGTGAACGGAAGCATGAAACGGGGACAGTAGTTTACGAGGAATAGGGTTGTTACCGATAACAGCAGTAACATTCCGGTAGTACAGTAAAGTATGATTTGCGGAACATGCGTTCCTCTATGCCTCACCGAATAGATGCTAAACAAGAGTCCTACACCTGCACCGATGTAGATGGACATGTCCTGCGTTATAAACTCGCATAATATGATGGATATTATAACGGGGATGAATCCCAGCGACATATTGAATCTTGATGATAAAATTCTTTGATGGCTCATTATCCGTATTATGATTTTGTCGTTTACATCATAACAACTGGGAAATTTAAATGTTTCCTATTTTACTTCTTTTTTGTATAAAATGGATCTGTTTTTCCGCATGATAAGAGGAGCGTACCAATGGAGCGCTTTCCACTTGCTGAAACCCTTTTTTCAATCCTTTCTCTCTGTAGAGTGCAAATTGTTCGGGAGTAATATATGCTGCTACCGGATAATGCTTGTGTGTGGGTTGAAGGTATTGGCCTATAGTCAGTATGTGGCAGTCCACCCGGCGGAGGTCGTCCATCAGTTCTTCCACTTCTTCCGGAGTCTCGCCCAATCCCACCATAATGCCGGACTTGGTGGTAGTATTGCTTTCTGCAATTTGCCGCAACACTTCCAGGCTTGTTTCATACTTGGCGGCACTGCGTACGAGGGGGCTGATGCGACGGACAGTCTCCATGTTGTGCGAAATGATTTCCGGTTGTGCATCGATGACTTGTGCCACGAGTTCCTTTCTTCCCTGGAAGTCGGGAATCAGCACTTCGACGGTGGTGTCAGGGTTGAGCCGCTTGATTTCCCGGATGGTACGTACCCAGTGTGACGCGCCTAAGTCGGGCAGGTCGTCACGGTCTACGGAGGTGACGACTGCATGGGAGAGTTTCATCAAGGCAATGGACTCTGCCACATGTGTAGGCTCATCGGCATCCAGTGGCAAGGGCTTCCCGCTTGCCGTGTTGCAGAACTTACAGCACCGGGTGCAGATATTTCCCCCAATCATGAAGGTTGCGGTGCCTTTCCCCCAACATTCCCCCATATTGGGGCAACGGCCGCTGCTACAGATGGTATGTAGGCAATGCGATTCGACAATGCGTTTGGTCTCGGTATAGCGCTCGTTGGCACCGATGCTTATTTTGAGCCACTCAGGCTTACGTACTCTTTCGGGCATTATTTCAATTCTTTGTTGAAGAAGTTGGTCAACCGCGTGTATAGGTGTAACCGGGTATTTCCTCCGTAGATACTGTGGTTGCGGTTGGTGTAAACCTGCATATCGAACTGTTTGCCGAGTTGTACCAGTTGTTCGGCATATTCGGCACAGTTCTGGAAGTGTACATTGTCGTCTGCCATGCCGTGTACCAGCAGCAGGTTGCCGTGAAGCTTGTCGGCACGGGTAAAGGTGGAACTGGCCTTATAGCCTTCGGCGTTTTCTTTCGGTGTGCGCATAAAGCGTTCGCCATAAACGGTGTCGTAGTAGTTCCAGTCGGTAACGGCAGCTACGGCTACTCCGGCCTTGAATACCGGTGTTCCTTCACTCATACTCATAATGGTCATGTATCCACCGTAACTCCATCCCCAGATTCCGATGCGGTTTTTGTCCACATAAGGCTGGTTGCCCATGTAGAGGGCGGTTTCCACCTGGTCTTTGGCTTCCTTGATACCCAGGTTCAGATAGGTGCATTTGGCGAATTCGGCACCCCGTCCTCCGGTGCCACGCCCGTCTACGCAAACCACGATATAGCCTTGTGATGCCATGTAGGTTTCCCAGCTTACACTGAACTTGTCAAGCACTTGCTGTGAACCGGGGCCGCTGTACTGGTACATCAGTACCGGGTATTTCTTGCCGGCAGAGAAGTCGGCAGGTTTCATCATCCAGCCATTCAATGTGGTTCCGTCGGAAGTCTGGAAAGTGAAGAATTCCTTCCGTGGCATGTCATAGCCGCTGATTTCCTGCTTCAATGCCGCATTGTCCATCAGGGTGGCAAGAGTCTTGCCGGTATTGTCGTTCAGCGTAATGACGGTCGGAGTGTCCAGATTGGAATAACGGTTCATATAGTACTTCATGTTCGCACTGAACTGCGCACTGTTTGTTCCGGCTTGTGACGATAGTCTGGTCTTTTTACCTTTCCGGTCAATCTTGTAGATGGCACTGCGCATGGGGCTTTCCTCGTTGCTGCTGAAGTAGAAGCTTCCTTCTTCGGGGTCGTAACCCAGGAACTCCTGCACTTCATATTGTCCGGCTGTCACTTGTTTCAGCAGATTGCCGCCTATGCTATACCAGTACAGATGGTTGTATCCGCTCTTTTCGCTGACAAAACTGAAATTTTCCGGATAGAAGACGATGTTGTCGAATACATTCTCGCGGATATAGGTATCGCTTTCATCACGCAGAGCCAGTTTGGCTACCGTGCTGCGAGGGTCGGCAAAGTATAGGTCGAACCGGTTCTGATGGCGGTTCAGTGTCATGACGGCAAGTTTGTTGGGGTCTTGGGTAAAGCGGATGCGGGGAATATAGCCGTCTGCATCTACCGGCACGTTTATCTTGCGGGTCACTTTCGACTTGATGTCGAAGGTGTGTACGGACACTTTGGAATTTACTTCTCCCGTTTTAGGATATTTGTAAGTATACTCTCCCGGATACTTCTCGAAAGGGGTGAAGTGGGGGGCTTGTCCGGCAAAAAGAGGGAAAGAGTAGGAGGGAACATCTTTCTCGTCGAAGCGGATGAAAGCCAGCATCTGGCTGTCGGCACTGAATTCCAGCGCACGGTTGAAGGAGAACTCCTCTTCGTAAACCCAGTCGGGGATGCCGTTCAGCACCTCGTTCTGTTTCCCGTCTTCCGTCACCTGGCTTTCGCTGTTGCCGTAGAGCAGTTTTACAAGGAAGATGTTGTTGTCGCGTACAAAAGCCACCTGGTTGCCGTCCGGTGAAAATACGGGCACCTGTTGCGGGCCGCCGTCCGAAAGCTTTTCCACAATGTTGTTGATTTTACCGTCCAGATTGCGCTTTAGGCTGTAGATGTAATGCACAGCCGTATAGGAATGACGGTAGATGGGAGTTGTTTCGGTGGCAATGAGCAGCTTACTGCCGTCCGGAGCAAAGCTGTAGCTGTCGAATGTCTTGAACGTGCATTCGCGTGCGGTAGCGGCATCAAACAGCACTTCCACGGGTTTTCCCGTTTTGAAGGAGTACTTGATGATTTGTGTCCTGTCCGCATTCATCTGCGAATAATGTTCCCCGTCTCCCGGGATGGGGATAACGCCGGAAATATTCTTCGGAGTGAACTTGCCCGATACGATTTCTTTCAAATCGAGTGCCTTGCCACTTTGGGCGAAACCTGCCAGCGTACAGAGGCAGAGGAGAAGTGCGATGCTTATCTGTTTCATATCTATCTTTTATGCTTATCTGTTTCCATCTTTTTTCTGGGGAACAAATATACAACAAAGGGAAGATTTATCGAAGCAGTGGGCCGATTTTATTCTTTTTGAACAGAAAAAGCCCGTCCTGCTCCTTGGGGGCGAAGCAGGGACGGGCCTCCGTCACTCATAGATGATGATTGGATGAGATGATGATTGGAATATCTTTCGTTACAAGCACTTGACTTTTCTTTGATATTCTGCAATGGCTGCATCCAGTCGTTCGTGGGCGGTTGTGTCACCCGGAACGTTGTGCGACGGATGAATGTACAAGTGTACGCCACGGTCGGCAAGGATTTCGGCAACGGTAGTGATGGTCATCCATACCATGGTGACGAAACTCAATGTAGACAACGGACCTACCTTGTCGAAGTGGTTCTTCAAGGGTACGGAGGCGTCTACCAGGGGAACGCAGGAATCCACTACGATATCTGCCAGCTGGAAGAGGTTCTTTCCGCTGGAGTGGCGGCTGGCCTTGTCGCCCGTTTCGCTGGCCGAACCGTATACGATAACTTTCATGCCGCGCTTCTTGGCTTCCAATGCCATGTCTATATTGACGGCATTGATACCGGTATGTGAGAAAATCCACATACAGTCTTTGGAATCAAAATCATAATTCTTCATGATTTCCTGGCCGTAGCCTTCTGCCCGTTCCAGGAAGAGGAACTGATGAATACCCATCTGGCCGATAATCTGTGTGAAGAATGTCAGAGGCAATTCGCAAAGTGGGTGGAATCCTACAAAGCTGCCGATACGCGGATACATTTCTTCTACGGGAATTGTTGCGTGGCCGCAACCAAACGTGTGGACCCAACGACCGGCTTCGATGGAGTCTGCCATAACAGTGGCTGCTTTTTTGATGTTTTCCAACTGGGTAGCCTCCAGTTTTTCCATAATGCCATGGGCATTCTTTAACCATTCGAGTGCTAACATAACTTTTTTGTTTTTTAAGAAGTTAATAAATTTATTTGAGTGAGCGTTTATACAAAAGGAGCATGACGGCAAGTGAGGCAATCATCAGATAAGGATAAAGCCCGATGCCATTGGTGTATTGGGAAACCATTCCCATCAGGCCGTTCATTGCAGTCTGGCCAATGAGGGCTATGGCAAGCGCCACGCTGAATGCTGTTCCCGATAAGGACGGGTACCGGCTTCCAAGAATGCTGAGTATCACGGGATACGTGGCCGACAGCCCCATACCTACCAGCACCATGCCGACTGCCGCGCGTGCAAAACCCGGCGAGAACATAAGGAAACAGAAGCCTATGGCAGTGAGTGCAAGGCTGTAGGGCAGCACGGTTTCCGGTTTTATCTTCTTGAATATCGCAACTTGCATCATACGTGCCACGGTCAGTCCCGCTACCATGCAGGTCAGTGCAATCAATGCCTGATTGGCCGGAATATCCGTCATCTGCCCAAAGTAACTCGTGGACCAGTTGTTGCAGACACCCTCGATGCCGCTTTGGAAAAAAAGAATGAAGCTGAGTAGCAGTAAGCTGCTTTCTTTCAGCAGTCCCAATCCCTCTTTTACCGGGAAACCTTGCGCCTGCTTAGGGGCGGGGAAGCGTACGGGGATGCAGAATATAATGCCCGCAAGCATCACTACACCAATTCCCAGCAAGATGGTTTCGAATGAATAATGCCTGGAAAGGGAGCCCAGCAACATCGGTATGCCCAATGCGCCCAGTCCGTAGAACATGCCCAGAAAGCTGAGGCGTGAGCCTTTTTCGGATTCTCCTGAGATGTCGGATACCAATGCATTGGTTTCTCCGTTGAGGATGCCTCCGCCCAGGCCGATGCCGACGATGGAAGCTTGCAGCAGTGGCACGCTTTCAAAGAAGGCAAGCCCTTCCATCCCCAGCAGTACGATGATGCAGCTGGGCACCAGCAGGGCTTTATGTCCGAACCGGTCTACGATGGGACCGAAAATCAGGGAACCGGCCAGCATGCCCAGAGGCAGGAAAGTGACCAGTGAGGTTGTCTGCAACCCGCTCAGATTCAGCTTGGCTATGAGGGATGGCAGCACTGCTCCCAATGTAATCATGGAGACTCCGAAGAAACACATCCCGATGCACGCTGCCGTGAATACGAGATTCTTGTGATAACTGTTACTCATACAAGTGATTTTTGATGGCAAGAAACGCTGCTCCTATCAGTCCGGCATTACCGGACAACTGAGAAGGTACAAATTCCACCTGCTTGATGCTGAGCGGCTGCGCCCATTTGCAGGCTTCCTTGTAAATGTCATCTATAAAGATACCGGCAGGGCCGAAGACGCCTCCGCCCCAAATTATCTTCTGCGGGTTGAGTAGGCTGACCAGATTTGCGGAAGCCATGCCCCACATCTCGACAGCTTTGTGCAATACGGAGATGGCAATAGGGTCTTTTTCATTATAGGCACTGAACACATCATAGGTCGATATGCGACAGATGGGTTTCTGGCGCAGTTTTCCTTTATATGACTTGTTGGCGCGTACGGCATCGCGTACC
Source organism: Bacteroides sp. AF20-13LB (assembly GCF_003603065.1). NCBI lineage: Bacteria > Pseudomonadati > Bacteroidota > Bacteroidia > Bacteroidales > Bacteroidaceae > Bacteroides > Bacteroides sp. AF20-13LB. The sequence goes on along the minus strand of NZ_QTMH01000006.1, from coordinate 176,877 downwards.
CGTGCCCCGATACCATTGCCGGAAGCGTAATATTCGAAACATCCGCATGCGTCATACTCTTCCCGGTAGGGAGGTTGCAGGGCCATCCAGCCGGTGGCGCCGATAATGTCGTTGGCTCCGTGCAACACGTGCCCGTCGATGATGATGCCGGCACCGATACCGGTTCCCACGGCAATGAATATGGCACTGTGACATTCTTTGGCGGCACCTTGCCACATCTCTCCATACATATAGCAGGTACGGTCGCTGTCGATGTATATCTCGATGCCCGGAGGCGTTACACTGCGCAGCTCCTCATAGAGGGGGTAGTTGTCCCAGCCCGGTATGTTGGGGGCCCATACCCGGTTGGTTTGGGAGTAAACGATACCGGGGATGCAGACACCTATTCCGTCGACGTGTATACGGCTTCTGCGTGCTACGGTAAGAAGTTTGGCGAGGATATCCGCGGCGAGCTTGCCCACTTCGTGACCGGTTCTTCCTTTCAGGAGCCGTTTGCGGTTAAACATCATGCTTCCGTCCGGAAAGAAAATGGCGCTGGCTATTTTTGTGCCGCCTATGTCCAATGCGATTGTTGCCATGGTGTTATAGTATTTATAGGTTGATTCATTAAGGTTGTATGCAAAGCTATGAATTTATTTCATTCTTGAGGTGTATAAACTGAGGAAATTGTGTGTAAAAAGAGTGTCTAATCACTAAATTGTGTTTAATGTAATTGCGCTTGGATGTACTCTTTCTCAATTAATTAGTTATATATCAGTGGATGAAACATTTTTTAGTGCAGGTGGAAATTCTTTGTTTTATGTTCGTTAACAAATCGGGTGGAAAGTATTCTTGTTTTTGCAGGTTCATCCCACGGAAAAATCCTATATTTGCCACTTACATAAGGAATATGTATGGAAACCAAATCTACGCTCTATAATGAGTTCCCTCTTTTTCTGAAGCGATATTTTTCCTATAAGGTACAGAAAATATCGCTGAATGCCGGTTTTACGTGCCCCAACCGGGATGGAAACAAAGGAGTCGGCGGTTGCACCTATTGTAACAACCAGACCTTCAACCCCGATTATTGCCGTACGGAGAAATCCATTACCCGCCAGCTGGAAGAGGGCAAGCAGTTCTTTGCACACAAATATCCGGAGATGAAGTATCTCGCCTATTTCCAGGCCTATACCAACACGTATGGTGAATTGGAAGACTTGAAGCGGAAATACGAGGAGGCCTTGTCGGCAGACGGGGTGGTGGGCCTGGTTATCGGCACCCGTCCGGACTGTATGCCCGACAGCCTGCTGGACTATCTGGAGGAGATGAACCGGCATACATTCCTCTTAGTGGAGTACGGCATAGAGAGTACCGACGACAAGACACTTTGCCGCATCAACCGCGGGCATACTTTTCATGCCGCCGCCGATGCGGTGGAAAGAACCGCTTCACGCGGAATCCTGACCGGTGGGCATGTCATACTCGGACTGCCGGGCGAGACGCACGAAAGCATCGTGGCACAAGCCGGTGTATTGTCCCGCCTGCCACTCACTACCTTGAAGATGCACCAGTTGCAACTGATAAGGGGTACCCGCATGGCTCTGGAGTACCGGCAGCATCCTGAAGATTTTCATCTGTTTGATGTGGAGGAATATATCGGCCTCGTGATAGACTATATCGAGCATCTGCGGCCGGACTTGGTGCTGGAGCGTTTCGTCTCCCAGTCTCCTAAGGAACTGCTCATTGCACCCGACTGGGGACTGAAAAATTATGAATTTAATCATCGGGTTCAAAAAAGAATGAAAGAACTCGGTGCATATCAGGGAAAGAAGTATGAAATGTGAGAAAAAAGAATTATTTTTGCCGCAACTTTAAATATGGAATCAATCTAAATAAAGAATAATTATGAACCCAAAAACAGTGATAAAAGGAAAAATCCACTACGTGGGAGTGAATGACCGCAATAAGCATTTGTTTGAAGGTATGTGGCCGTTGCCGTATGGGGTTTCCTACAACTCTTACCTGATAGATGATGAGACGGTCGCTTTGGTCGATACGGTAGACATCTGCTATTTCGAGGTGTATCTGCGCAAGATAAAGAATATCATCGGCGAGCGCCCCATCCAATATCTCATCATCAACCATATGGAACCGGACCATTCGGGTTCTATCCGTCTGATAAAGCAGCATTACCCCGACATCATCATTGTGGGCAACAAGCAGACTTTCGGCATGATAGAGGGCTTTTATGGCGTGACGGGCGAACAGTACATGGTGAAGGACGAGGATTTTCTGGCTTTGGGACATCATAAGCTCCGTTTCTATATGACCCCGATGGTGCACTGGCCCGAGACGATGATGACTTTTGACGAAACGGAAGGAGTCCTTTTCGCCGGTGACGGCTTCGGCTGTTTCGGTACGTTGGACGGAGGGTTCCTGGATACCCGCATCAATCTGGACAGATACTGGGACGAGATGGTGCGCTACTATTCCAACATCGTGGGCAAGTACGGCTCTCCGGTGCAGAAGGCACTTGCCAAGCTGGGCGGTCTGCCCATTTCCACCATCTGCTCCACGCACGGGCCGGTGTGGACGGAGAATATAGCCAAGGTTATCGGCATCTACGACAAGCTGAGCCGTTATGCCGCCGACGAGGGCGTGGTCATTGCATACGGTTCCATGTACGGCAACACGGAGCAGATGGCGGAAGCCATTGCGGCGGAACTTTCTGCACAGGGCATCAGGAACATCGTGATGCACAATGTGAGCAAGAGCAATCCTTCTTATATCATTGCCGACATATTCAAGTATCGCGGACTTATCATCGGCAGCCCCACCTACAGCAACCAGATTTATCCTGAGATAGAATCCTTGCTCTCCAAGATTCTGGTACGCGAAGTGAAGGGACGCTATCTGGGATACTTCGGCTCCTTCTGCTGGGCGGGTGCCGCCGTGAAGCGCATGGGCGAGTTTGCCGAAAAGAGCAAGTTCGAGATTGTGGGCGACCCGGTAGAGATGAAGCAGGCCATGAAGGACATTACTTACGAACAATGCGAAAACCTGGCACGTGCCATGGCAGAGCGTTTGAAGAAGGATAGGAAGTAGTTGAAAATTACCCCTAATTTATTAACCTAATAAAACAATCACAATGAGACTAATCATTCAACCGGATTATCAATCCGTATCAAAGTGGGCGGCACATTATGTGGCTGCCAAAATCAAGGCCGCTCATCCGACACCTGAAAAACCGTTTGTATTGGGATGCCCCACCGGTTCTTCTCCGTTGGGCATGTACAAGGAACTTATCGACCTGAACAAGAAAGGCATCGTGTCTTTCCAGAACGTAGTGACTTTCAATATGGACGAGTATGTAGGTTTGCCCAAGGAACATCCCGAAAGCTACTATTCCTTTATGTGGAACAACTTCTTCAGCCATATAGACATCAAGCCGGAGAACACCAATATCCTGAACGGCAACGCTGCCGACCTGGATGCCGAGTGTGCACGCTATGAAGAAAAAATCAAGTCCTACGGCGGCATCGACCTCTTCATGGGCGGTATCGGCCCCGACGGACATATCGCTTTCAACGAGCCGGGTTCTTCCCTTTCGTCACGCACCCGCCAGAAGACATTGACTACCGATACCATCATTGCCAACTCCCGTTTCTTTGACAACGACGTGAACAAGGTGCCCAAGACTGCCCTGACCGTCGGTGTGGGTACTGTGCTTAGCGCCCGCGAGGTAATGATTATCGTAAACGGACACAACAAGGCACGTGCCCTCTATCATGCAGTCGAGGGTCCCGTGATGCAGATGTGGACTATCAGCGCCTTGCAGATGCACGAAAAGGGTATCATCGTTTGTGACGATGCGGCTACCGAAGAATTGAAGGTGGGTACTTACCGCTACTTCAAGGATATTGAGGCAGAGCACCTGGATGCGGAAAGCTTGCTGAAATAAGCAAACTAATAAAAGTTTTGCAATTCCACCCTCACCACCCTCACCGCTTGTCTGCATCTGCTTGTTCATCGGTGTTTCAGGGGTGAGTGAGAGCAATTTAAAAGGGTGAGGGCAAATTTTGCCCTCACCCTTTTTGTTCTCCTGATTTTGGTTGACTGTTTTCAGGACAGGGCGTTATGTGATGAAAACGGGCTCTGCTCCGCTGTAAGGCTTTGGGTGCCAATGTTAAAGATACCAAATACTCACTGCAAAACCAGTGCATCGTTTTTGCAGTGCCGCTGCAACATAGATGCAGTGCCACTGCAACTGTTTTGCAGTGCTACTGCAACGCCTTTGCAGTGTTACTGCAAAAGATGTGCAGTAGGTTTGCAGTGAGGGCTTGTGATGAAAAAGCCATGGGCGTGCTTTCTTTTTTGCGGAATATGTGCTATCTTTGTCATACTTGTAATTTAAACAGTAGCAGCTATGGAATTGAGTGGCAGACGCTATCCGATAGGGATACAGAATTTTGAGCAACTGCGTACGCGGAATTGTGTGTATGTGGATAAGACGGAGCTGGTGTACAAATTGGTGAATACAGACCAAATTTATTTCTTCAGCCGCCCCCGTCGGTTTGGCAAAAGCTTGCTCGTGTCTACGCTGGAGGCCTATTTCCAGGGGAAAAAGGAACTTTTCGAAGGGCTGGCTATGGAACGTCTGGAGCAGGAATGGGAGGTTTGCCCGGTGCTGCACGTTGATTTCAGCTTGACGAAATATACTGAGCTGCGTGACTTGACGGGGCAATTGAATTTGTTTTTATCCCGTTGGGAAGAAATTTACGGAAAAAAGGAAGAGGAAGAGGGGGCGGCAGAGCGTCTGCAAGGCATCATCCTGCGTGCCTACGCCAAGACCGGAAAGCCGGTTGTAGTGCTGATTGACGAGTACGATGCTCCTCTGCTTGACAGTAATTCCGATGCCCTTTTGCAACAACAGCTTCGCAACGAGATGCGCAAGTTCTTCAGTCCTCTCAAGGGGCTGGGGCAATATCTCCGTTTTCTTTTTATCACGGGTATCAGCAAGTTCAGCCAGCTGAGCATCTTCAGCGAACTGAACAATTTGCAAAATATCAGTATGCGCGATGACTTCAGTGCCCTCTGCGGCATCACCGAGGAGGAACTGCTGACGCAGTTGAAACCCGATATTGAGCGGATGGCCGAGGCTAATGATGAGACTTACGAGGAGGCATGCTTGCATTTGAAGCGGCAATATGACGGTTATCATTTCAGTAAGGCTTGTGCGGATATTTACAACCCGTTCAGCCTGTTCAATGCTTTCAATTCCAAAGAATACAAGAACTATTGGTTCTCCACGGGCACGCCTACTTTCCTGATAGATATTCTGCGCCATGCAGACTTCGATGTGCGTGCGCTGGAAGGTGTTGAGGCTACCGATGAGCAGTTTGATGCGCCTACGGAACAGATAACGAGTCCCATCCCGGTGCTCTACCAGAGCGGTTATCTGACCATTAAGGGCTATGACCGTAATTTCCAAATCTATCGTTTGGCCTATCCCAACGGTGAGGTCCGTAAAGGGTTCATTGAATCCCTGCTTCCCTCTTACGTGCACTTGCCTGCCCAGAACAACACCTTCTACGTCGTCTCTTTCCTTCGCGACTTGATGAAGGGTGATGTGGAGAGCTGCCTGGAGCGTACCCGTTCCTTCTTTGCCTCCATTCCCAATGATTTGGAGAACAAGACCGAAAAGCATTATCAGACCATTTTCTATTTGCTGTTCCGGTTGATGGGGCAATATGTGGAGTCGGAAGTGAAGAGTTCCGTAGGCCGTGCGGATGTGGTGGTGCAGTTGCAGGATGTCGTTTATGTCTTCGAGTTCAAATACGACGGTACCCCGGAAGAGGCGTTGGCTCAGATTGACAGCAAGCAGTATGCCATCCCTTACCGGGCGGACGGCAGGCGTGTGGTCAAGATTGGCGTGAATTTTGACAGTTCCACGCGGACGATTGGCGGGTGGAAAATAGCTAAAGCAGATTAGAAGAAGAAACTGTTTTGATTTTATATCCTTCTTTCTCAAGTCATTTTCCTTTTTTCTTTATATTATTGTTTAACTTTGGCGCTATTAAGCGGATGCCTCTTCGAGTGCATGGGTAGAAATGAATAGGCAACAGAAAGGAAGGAGTAGATGAAACGCTATAAGAAGATTCTTATGATATGGATATGTGCCATTGTAGTGGTGGCAGTGTCTGTGATAGTAGCATTATATGATAATGCCAACCAGGGACAAGATGTGGCTAAGGAGGTTGCTGTAGAAACTCTGCGGAAGGTTGCGGAACGGGTCGTGAATCGGGAATTTGATGGGCTGGGGATGTTCTATGCATCTGGGTCTGATGGTGGTAAGAAGCATACCAAAAGGAAAGCGATATCAGAAGATGGTGAATTTGAAGTGATAATAGATTCATTGAAAGAGGCACAAGGACTATTTCCGTTGGATGTCGTAGGGTTTAAAGCCGATATGTTGAATTATTATGGAAAATTTCCATTGGAAGAGATTTGTCTTGAGTGGAAAGCTGAGATGAATGATCGGTATGGCGGAGCCATGTGTGCTCTTTTTCTGAAGGTTAATCCGATGGGAAAGGGCATTGTGCAAGAATCATCTACTGGAGATGAAACTATAATTGCTTCACAGAATGATTTAGGTACTTACTATTTGAACGGTATGTACACAATGAGGTTGACAGCTTATATGCTGCCTGATTTTTGGCACTGTGTGGATTGGGCAGACCATGTACTGCAGATACTATCCTGCATTTTGTGCATTCTGTTATTGGGACTGGCGATTTATGTAGGGGGTCAACAGTATAGAAAGAGAAAAACGGCTGATACGTTGACAAAGAGCACTTACCGGTTCGGGAAGTATATATTTGATTCCGTCAACCATACACTGACTTATGAAGGTGAAAAAATATCTTGTACGCCACAAGCTGCGAAGTTATTACTTGGTTTTGCCAAGTCGTCCGAACTTTTCCTGACGAACGATGAAATAGCGGAAATTTGCGGTTGGCCATTGAGTGATTTGAATTTAGGCAGCCGCCGCAGAAAAGCAATAAGCTTATTGGGTAAACTCTTTGAGGCGGACGATTCCGTTCAGATTCTTCTTCTGCCGGAAAGGAAGGGGTATCAAATTGTTATCTCCAAGTAGATGAAATGTTAACCCATATTGGTGTGTCGGGTGTGAACTTTTTTTCACGCCCCAACTTTGGGCGTTTTCCAAATAAAGACTGGCAAAAGCCAAAATAATCCTTTTATCTTTGCTTGTGTAACAAAAAACAAAAACACTATGAAAAGCAAGGTGAAGTTATTAGGAGCTTTGGCAATTAGTGCCATTTCAGTTTTAAGCTATGTTCAAATTAGTCATTCGGAAAAGCTGGATGATTTACTATTGGAAAATATAGAGGCATTGGCTGCTGGTGAGAGTGGAAGTGACGGCCAATGTTTGGGGAGTGGTTCAATAGTTTGTCCTTTAACAAATCAAGGAGTAGCTCATGTGCAAATTTATTATAGCCTGCCTCATTAGCCTATCCGCACTATCCTTTTCCTCTTGTACGCAGAAAAAAGTAGCAACTTCTGTCGCTTACATGGATTTTCCGCAAACAATCGAGCTGAAGGCGAGGGTGCAGCCATTGGACACCGCTTTGTTCCGTTATCCGTTCCGCGTTCGGGTGCAGGGTGATAAGGCTGTGGTAATGGATTTGCATGGCACGGACTACTTTTGCCATGTTTTCCACTATCCGGGTTTCCGCTATTTGGCTTCGTTCGGCAAGCGGGGCGAGGCTCCCGAAGAGATGCTTTCTGCTGAAAATATCCGATGGCATGGTCAATCTCTGTGGGGACTTGATGCTGGTAAGTCCGTATTGACCAAGTATGATTTTACTTCGTCGGGTTGCTCAATCGTTCCTCAGAAAGTGATAAATATGGATGCTGACATGCTTCGCGTTTTAGACTTTGTGATGGTTGACGACTTTACCTTCATTGTTCCGGACGAATCTGGCAGCAGCCGCTTTTGCTGGGTAAACTATCAAGGGAAATTATTGCGCAGAACCGGTCAAATACCGTCAGCCAACGTGGAGGCTTTACAGAATGCCCGTCCTGCATTGGCTCAGGCATGGCGTAGCTTCATCGACTATAATCCCCGAAATGGAGTGCTGGCAGCAGTTACCCAGTTGGGCGAAGTACTTGAAGTCTTTAATTTGAAAGATAGTACGCATGTGGTACGCATCGGTCCGCACGGTGAACCGGAGTTTAAGATTTCTCAGGGTTATGGTATTCCTACGGGTATCATGGGATTTAGCGATGTCCAAGTGGCAGACAGTGCTATCTATGCGGTTTTTCATGGGCGCTCTTTTAAGGAAATTGCGCAAAATGTACAGCAAGGTGTCTATTTGCCGGATGGAGGACGGTATATCTATGTTTTTAGTCTGACCGGCGAACCTCTCTGCAGGTATGTGTTAGATCATTATGTTTATGGCATATCGGTAGATGAACAAAAAGGAATAATCTTGGCAACGGATGTGAATAAAGATGATCCGATAATAGAGTATAGTATGAAATAAAGTAAACTATAATATGGATGGAGAGGAACGGACGGTTCACGTTTGGTTGGTGCATCTCGTACCGTCCGTTCCATAACCCACCAAGAAAGGAGGTCGAGGCAAAGATAGTAATTTGAATTGAAAACAGAGTGTGTTTTCTGCCATTTCGATAGGTATGGCAAGAAAAGAGTTCTCCAAGATTTTTATATCTTGATTCTGGTACGCAAGCATTATGCTTGTGGTAAATGATAAAAAAGAATAATCTTATACTAATAAAATTGAAGAATAGTATGAAGAAAATGATTAAGATAGCTTTTGTTGCAGCATTTGTAGCGATTGCAGGATATGGTGTTTATACAAATCAGAAATCGGAGACATTGTCTGATTTAACATTGGCTAATGTGGAAGCATTGGCTGGTGGTGAAAGTGGAGGGTATTATTGCTGCAGTCCATATAGTTACGAGTGTTATCGCATTGTAGGTGGTGGTATTGTGCATGGACTGAGACTTCCTTTACCTTGTTAATAGAATAAAAACAAGTTCGATTAGAGAAATATATTTTCCTATAATTTCTCTTCTAAATCTACTAGTTAGATACTGATTTTATAGTATATATTCTTTTGAAATTAGAACTATAGTAGAGGATTTGTCTGGAATCTAATCCCATGTCATTCATGATGCTACAATACAATAAGTGTGCTTTGAGCCTTTTTGGGGGTCTCTAACTTAGTTGGGGATATATACAAAATCTTGAAGAATAATTATACTTTAGTTAAATGATGGCATGGGGTTGAAAATTCAGACACTAATATATTAAAAATAAACTATATGAATAAAATGAATAGATTCTTGTGGGGAGTATTGTACATCGTGTTTTTAAGTGCTTGCAATAATAAACCACCTCAAACAATTGGGGAATTATTTCCTGAAACGTTTTCCTTGAATCAAAGAAAAGAATGCCTAATCAGTGAAGATTCCTTAGGTCGTGTAGAAGGTATTGCATGTGACGAGGAAAATCTGGTTGTTTTTGATACACGTTCCAATCAATGTTTTACATTGTTCGATCAACAGTCGGGTAGACAGATTGGTCGTTTTGGAAATATAGGGCAGGGTCCTTTGGAAATAATGTTTGGTAGTAGTGGCTATTTAGAAAAAAAGTGTCTAGTGACATATAATGACCAAAGTAGAATAGTGATGAAATATAGCCTTGATTCTTTGCGGAGTGGTGTGGTTGATGGTGCTCCTACACGTCTGACGAAGCATAAAATATCGAATGCTCTAATATCGAGGCTTATTACTATTAATGATTCTATTTTTGTAGTAGGAGGAATGTATGAAGCGCGTTATCAGCATTTAATATTTGATGCAAACAATCGTGTGTTAGATTATGGTATAGATGTTTATAATGCTGCTGATAGTAGTTTCAATGCTATAACTAGATATCTTTCCAATCAAGGATGTATGGCAAAGCATCCGTATAAAAATGAGTTTGCCTATTCTGTTAATTTTTCGTCTAACTTGGATTTCTTTGAAATAGTTGATAATAAAATTAAACTTAAAAAAACGATGCGTTTAGGGAATCCTATATGTGAATCTGTAGTAGAGGATGGTGGGCAATTGTTTAGTACACGTCTAACCAAAGAAAGTATTCATGGTTTTATTGAAGTGTGCCCAACACCTAAGTATCTGTATGCTTTATATTCGGCTGGGAAAATATATGAAGTTCAAAGAAAATCGAAAACTGTATTTGTCTTTGATTGGGATGGTAATCCCATAAAAGAACTTCTACTTGATATGGATGTGTTTCATATTGCAGTTAATGAAAAAGATAAAAAGATGTTTGCTGTTGTAAAAAATGAAGAGGGTGGGTTTAATATTATATGTTATGTATTATAAATCTTTCAATGGTGTATGAACTGAAAAAATAAATTTCCATAGAGATGAAAAAAGGGTTTGTATTTACAATGTATATTATGGTATTACTGATTCTGTTCTCCTCTTGTCAGAACAAAACAAAGAATTATGTTATACAATTAGTGAGAGAGTGGGAAGGAAAAGAAATACAATTCCCTCCTAATTCTGTGTTTACTATTCAAGGGAAAGACACTATAAAGCATTCAGGAGATAACTGTGATTACAAAATAGTAACTTATATTGATTCTATAGGTTGCACGAGCTGTAAATTGCAGTTGCAAAATTGGAAAGATTTTATACTTAAGATGGATTCTCTAAACCATGATAAAGTATCATTCCTTTTTTACTTTTATCCTAAAGATAAGTCTGAACTACGTTTTATATTTCAACGTGACAGTTTTGAGTATCCGATTTGTTTGGATGAGAATGATAGTTTTAATAAGCTAAATCATTTTCCTTCAGATATGACTTTTCAAACTTTTCTATTGAATCGGAATAATAAAGTACTTGCTATCGGTAATCCTATTCATAATCCTAAAATAAGAGAGTTGTATGTTAAGATAATTCGAGGTGAGAGTATAGCAATAGAGAATGAAAGTAAGGATATTAAAACAGAAGTTGCCACGGACAAAGTTTCCATCTTGTTAGGTGTTTTTGATTGGCAGAAAGAACAAAAGGCAATTTTTACTTTGAAGAATATCGGAGATAACCCATTGGTTATACAAGATGTTGCTACTTCTTGTGGTTGTACTACCGTAGCTTATTCAAAGGAACCGGCATTACCGGGTAAGGAAATAGATTTGGAAGTGGTTTATAAAGCTGAACATCCGGAGCACTTTGACAAGACGATAACGGTATATTGCAATGCAGAAACTTCTCCGTTGGTATTGAAGATTAGCGGGGATGCAAAATAACTGATTGATGGGATGAAGGAGCGGCTGCAATTGAAAAAATGGTTGAATGGAATAACAAACGTATTATTCTGTCTGTGCCTGCTTGTTGTGATACTGATAGTATTGCAGGTGTTTGTGGTGACCTCCTTCAAGATACCGTCGGACTCGATGGAACCGTCGTTGCTGGCGGGTGATTGTATTCTGGTGGATAAATGTTCGGGTGGAGCACGCCTATTCAATGTGCTTGATGCCGTGGAGAAAAAGGAGGTGAGGATGCACCGTATGTCCGGATGGAGAAATTTTCAGCGGAATGATGTACTAGTGTTCAATTTTCCTTATCCGGGCAGGTGGGACAACATTGCGCTGGACGTGATGTTGTATTACGTGAAGCGCTGTATCGCCGTGCCGGGTGATACGTTGGAGATAAGGAATACACATTATCGTGTGTCCGGATTTGATGGTATCGCAGGAAATGTGCAGGCGCAGGAGGAATTAGGTAAATTGATATCTTCGGGCATGACGGAGGAACGGGGCCTTGTTCTTAAGAGCTTTCCCGATGGTGGCTGTAATGGGTGGACTATCAGCGAGTTTGGGCCTCTTTATATACCGGCCAAAGGCAGCGTGGTAGGAATGAATCCGGAAACACGGTTGCTGTATCGGAACGTGATAGAGTGGGAACAGAAAAAGAAACTGACATTGCATGGAGATTCGGTTCTGCTGGGGGACAGTGTGATACACAATTACCGCTTCTGTGAGAACTATTATTTTGTTTCGGGTGACAAGATGGTGAATTCAAAAGATTCCCGCTACTGGGGATTACTGCCGGAACCATTTATAGTGGGAAGGGCATGGCTGGTATGGAAGTCCGTCAGCCCGAATACTGGAAAAATGAGATGGAAACGTATCTTTAAAAGAATAGACTAAGATGAAAGTTCTGTTTAAATTGCTCTGGATATTATTGATTGCCGGGATATTGGAGGCTTGCAATGCTTCCGGCAGATTGGAGTACGCACTGGAGTGTGCTGCAACCAACAAAGGCGAACTGGAAAAGGTACTGGAACATTATAAAGATGAGCCTGAAAAATATAAAGCCGCTTGTTTCTTGATAGAAAATATGCCTTATCACTATGCCCTTGAAGGTGAAGAACTGGATTCTTTGAAAACAGTGCTGGCTTCGGCAGATGCTTATGGGGTGATGCTGAAGGATACTGCCGTACCGGATTGGGATTATTATACCCCTTCCGGATTGCAGAGAAAACCGGATGTACTGAATATAAGGGCTGAATTCTTGATAAATAACATTGATTTGGCTTTTGATGGTTGGAAAAAGCGTCCGTGGAATGCTTCCCTTTCTTTTGCAGATTTCTGTGAATGGCTGCTTCCCTATCGTATCGGAAATGAGACTCCGGACAACTGGCGGCAGATATACCATGACCGTTATTCCTTTTTGCTGGACGAGGTTTATACGGGTATCGATGTAGTGGAGGCGATTAGCGTAGTTTGGGAGTATTTGCAGAAGGAAGACCCTTACCGGTTTACATGGGTCTTTAACTATCCGCATTTGGGAGGAGAGTACCTGCTGCATAATCGTATCGGCAAGTGTCAGGATGCTTGTGATTTTATGATTTATGTGATGCGGGCCATCGGCGTCCCGGTAGCCTATGATTTCTATACTTTCAATGCGGAAACACGGAAAGGGCATGTGTGGAATGTGGTGAGGGATGTAACGGGTGTCTGCCTTCCTTTTACTTTCCCTTCCCGGAAGCCGAAACGGGGAAGTTTCTATATTGACAGTCGGCGCCCGAGCGTGGTTTACCGCCGGTGTTTTGGCAGACAATGGGACATGGATGGCGATTTTATGCGGAACCGGTCCGTACCGGCTGCTTTTAAGGATGTGTTTGCAAGAAAAGTGTCGGATAATTATTTTGATTCGAATCTGGAACTGCCGGTAGAAGGGATGGACGGGAATTATGTTTATGTGGGGTTGTTCAGTGCTTATGGGTGGCGGGGAATAGATTTTACTAAGGTAGAAAGTGGAAAAGCGCTTTTCAGGAATTTGGCTTCGAGGCAGGTTTATATATTGTTGGCATTCGCAAACGGGCAGTATCGCCCTATTGGAAATCCTTTTTATTTTGATGGCAAGGATATACATCCTTATGTTGCAGATACCTCCAAGTGCTATTCTGCTGAATTGTATCGGAAATACCCTCTTTCGGAACGTATCAGGAACTATATGGGAGGGATAAAAGACGGGCATTTTGAGGCGGCTTGTGATAAGGATTTTAAAAATGCGGAGTTGTTGTGTACTGTGAAAGATACGCCCGGTATCAATTATAATCACGTTATTCTTGAGAAACCGGTAAGGGGTCGCTATGCCCGTTTTTGTTCTTCGGCAGAGGGATATGCGGAAGTTGCCGAAATGCATTTTTATAAAGGAGAGGAAGAGATTGTCCCTATAGACAGTTGGGGAGATGCTCCAGCCACAGCAAATACTTTTGCCTATCAGGTCTATGATAATGAACCGTTGTCGTATTTCATTTCATCAAAACCCGGTGCAAGTGTAACGGTGGATTTTGGAAAGGTTGTTACTATAGACAATTTTATGTATATGCCCCGTAACGATGATAACTTTGTCAGGATAGGGGATTGTTATGAACTCTTCTATTGGGGAGAGGGCTGTTGGAACTCATTGGGGAAGAAAATGGCAGAAAAACCTTTTCTGCCATATGACGGGATACCATCGGGAGCTTTGCTCTATTTGCATGACAGTACCCGTGGAGAAGAAGAACTGATATTTCATATGGAAGATGGTAAGCAGGTATTTGTATCGGATTGTAAGGATTGATTGGATTGTCTTTCAGATTGGAATAGAAAAAAATGGAATAGTGATATGAAACATTGGTGTGTATGGGTATGGTTTACAGCAGGTCTGTTTATGGCTTGTTCTTCGGAAAATCAGTGGTTGGACACAGCTTTGAATCTTGCCGGTGATAACCGTGCGGAGTTGCAAAAGGTACTGGACCGTTACAAGGAAGAGGACGGTGACAAATATCGTGCTGCTTGTTTTCTGATAGAGAATATGCCTTTTCATGGTGCTTACGAGGGAAAGGCCTTGGAGAATTACAGGAAGTATTTCAGTGAATACGTTTCATTTCCTTATTCCAGGCATGTGCAAGAGTTGATTGATTCCTTGAAAAGAGCAGATGGAGAATTTTCTATAAATCAATTGACTTATAAGAGGGACATTATGACGGTGGATTCCGCTTTTTTGGTCAATCATATAGAATGGGCATTCAAAGTCTGGCGGGAGCAACCTTGGGGAAAGCATGTTGATTTTGATACTTTCTGCGAATATATATTGCCTTATAGAATAGGGGATGAGCCGCTTTCTCTCTGGCGCAAAGAAATTTATGAGTGCTATAGCCCGATTTTGGATGAATTCAGGAAGACAGATGAGGCTGATAATCCTAAGGTTGCCGCCCAGTTGTTGATGGATACGTTGCGGAAAGCGAACTACCGGAATACGGCTCTTTTTCCGGTGGGGCCTCATTTGGGACCGGATGTACTGAAATGGCATACGGGCAGTTGCCGAGAGTTTACGGATGCCATGATATATGTGTTGCGGGCATTGGGCATTCCGTGCGGAGTAGATAGGGTGATGGTATTAGGAGACAACAATGCCTCTCATTTCTGGAATTTTGTTTTGGATAAGGAAGGAAAGACATACATTGCAAATCTTCCTTATGAAGAAGTATGGAGCAAAGCGGAAGAATATAGCATTTCGAGGGGAAAAATGTACCGGGCAACCTATAGTATTGATAAGGAGGCGGTACGGAAACTGGGGAAATATTCCGATGTTTACCCGGCATTCCGACGTCCGTTCTTCCGCGATGTCACTGCACTTTATACCGGTAGCAGGAATTGGACTGTAGCTCTTCCGGATTCTTTGCTTTCCGGACAGTTTCGTGAGGGGGATATGGTGTATTTGTGCCTTGCCAACAGACTACAATGGCAACCTATAGGATATACTTTCTTTAAGAAGGGGGAGGCTCGTTTTGAGGATGTGGGAGGCGGGGCGGTCTTTACGCTGGCTGCCTGGAACGGAAAGGAATACGCTGCAGTATCTTCTCCTTTTCTTCTGGAGCGTGAAACCGGAAAGATACGGTTCATTGTTCCGGAAGCTGAAAAGCAGGAATTGGTCTTGTATAGGAAGTGCCATCTTACTTTGAGTGTTCTTTTCAATGACCGGATGATTGGGGGAGTAGTGGAAGGAAGCGACCGGGCAGACTTTGGGTGGAAGGATACTCTACTTTTGATAAAGGAGGCTCCGTATCGGCTATATACTGTGGCCCGGTTGAAGTCTGATAAACCGTATCGGTATATGCGCTATAAGGGTGCTGACGGATGTTTCTGTAATATCTCGGAACTGGCTTTTTATGAGAATACGGAAGATACCATACCTCTATATGGGGAAATCATAGGTACTCCGGGAAGTTTTGAAGACAATACACATGAATATTTGAACGCATTTGACGGTAATCCGGATACTTCATTTGATTATATACATCCGGATGGAGGATGGACCGGGATGGACTTTGGAAGTCCCCATCGTGTGGAGAAGGTGGTGTATACTCCTCGTAATGAGGTGAATTTTATTTATAAAGGTAATTTGTATGAATTGTTTTATTGGGGTGGAGGAAAATGGAATTCTGTCGGGCGGCAAATGGCTGTGTCAGATTCTATTGTCTATTCAGGGTTTCAAGGTGCTTTATTTTATCTGAAGAATCACACAGCCGGTAAAGATGAACGGATTTTTGAATATAAAGACGGGAAACAAATCTTTTGGTGAATTATAGAATACTATTGAATATTTGATAGATAGAATGAATAATGTACGTAATCTATTGACTGGAAGTTTGGTCTACATTGCTTGTATAGTTTTATTGTCTTTGGCATGTAACGTTTCTTCCGGACTTCCTGTAGCTGATGTTATAGGGCAATGGCTCTATTTCGATAAAAGTGCATTGGTAGTTGCAGGATGTCTGTTGATGGCTGGATTGATGATGGAAAAAAGGTATTTTCTTTTTATACCGGTTTCGTGGGTATTGGTAATGCTGGGGGGCATTGAGGCTGTTTGGGGATTGAGGCAGCTTTATGGTTATGCTGTGTCCAACCATTCCTTGTATGTATTGACAGGTTCTTTCTTCAATCCGGGGCCTTATTCCGGCTATTTGGCCATGATACTTCCGGTCTGTCTGCATCAATGGCTGACCAAGAGGGGGGAGATTCTCTGCTCTGACCGGAATGACGGGAAAGGATGGAAAAAGGTGATGGATAAAGTTGGAGCTATGGTCGCTGGTGGTGTGATGCTGCTTATCCTTTGTGTGCTTCCGGCAGGAATGAGCCGTTCGGCATGGTTGGCGGCAGGAGTTTCCTGTCTGTGTGTATATGCTTGGCATATGGATTGGACGGATAAGTTCAGATTATTATGGCAGCAGCAAAGGCAGCGTGTGGTGATGGTAGTGGTCGGTGGATTCTGTGTCTTGCTATTGGCGGGCTATTTACTGTTTGTCTTGAAACCCGATTCTGCACGTGGCCGTCTTTTCATGTGGAAGATAACTTGTCGTGCCATTGCAGAAAAGCCGTTGACCGGATATGGGATTCATAATTTCGCAGCAGCCTACGGAAATGCGCAGGAAACTTATTTTGCAGCAGGTGATTATGAACCGTGGGAGGAACGTGTGGCGGGAAGTCCGGAATATGCATTCAATGAATATCTGCAGGTTGCGGTCGAACTGGGTATTCCTTTGGCTGTATGTCTATTGGTTGTGGTCGTGCTGTGTTTGTATAGGGGAGTCCGTAAAGGACGTTATGGTATCTGTGGGGCCATTCTTTCCTTGATGATATTTTCTTTTTCCTCCTATCCGCTACAACTTCCGGTATTTATCGTTACATTTGGAGGATTGCTTGTGGCGTGCTTGTCCGGTGCCGACCGTTGGCAATGGTTGGGGCTGGCTGTATCAGTAGGCATCATTGGCGGTTTTCGCCTGAAGAATGACTTGCAAGTGGAGCAGGCCTGTCGGGAGTGGATGAATGCGCGGGTGCTGTATAATGCAGGTGCGTATCAATCGGCAGAGAAAGAGTACGGGCGCCTTTATCCTCTGTTGAGGGACCGGGCATCTTTCTTGTTCGAATATGGGCATGGATTGCACAAGCAGCAGCAGTTCAGTAAATCCAACCGTATTTTGAAAGAAGCTTTACAGCGTAGTTGTGACCCCATGATACTGAATGTGATAGGCAAAAACTATCAGCAGATGGGTGATTGCTTGTCAGCGGAAGACTGGTTTATCCGTTCCACCCATCGTTTGCCGGGACGTATTTATCCCTATTATCTGCTTGCGAAGCTTTATGCGGAACCAAGCTTCAGGCAACCGGACAAGTTTGAAAAAATGAAGTGGATGGTATTGACGAAAGAGCCGAAAGTGCATTCTACGGCAATACGACAGATGAGGGAGGAAATAAAAAAGATTCCGTATATTTGTTGTAATCAGGTAGGTTTTATTTGACTATCAACAGATTGGATAAAACTCACACGAGAAC
Source organism: Bacteroides sp. AF20-13LB (assembly GCF_003603065.1). NCBI lineage: Bacteria > Pseudomonadati > Bacteroidota > Bacteroidia > Bacteroidales > Bacteroidaceae > Bacteroides > Bacteroides sp. AF20-13LB. The sequence goes on along the minus strand of NZ_QTMH01000006.1, from coordinate 158,946 downwards.
GGGCAATGGATAAGAAAAAGCCGGACTGTTCCGAACCGCCATATTTCTCATGCTTTCAAATAACTCTTTATCTCACCTGCAAAGATAACATTTCTTTCTGAAAAGGCCATATAAACGGCTGCAATCTTACGGAATAAAAACATATCGGGAAAAACGAGCATACCGTAGCCGAGTCCCCATAACCACAGGCAAAGGTAATTCGTGTTCTTCCTGTACAAGCAAGGCCAAGCCCTTCGGGTTCGTGGAAAAAATCATCCTCGCCCCGGAGGGCTTGCGGTATTTTTTCCCGAAGCCTTGCATGTACGGAACACGACCTTTTAAAGCCTGTAGTTATGGGAACTCCGGCCCCAGAAGCCGGACTAACAAAAAATCAAATGTTATGTTACAGGCAACAAAGAACAAGTACACGGTGGAAACACTCAAACCACTGAACATTCTGTACGATCATGAACACCGGCTGACACAGCAGGACGTGGATATGGCCAACGGTTATGTGGAACTGATAGAAAGGACACGCTCTGAAAAGATTCCACAGGTCGGTGACAGACTCATCTATGTGGACAGATACGGGAAATATTACGGCAACGCCCTCATCGAGAAACGCAAAAATACGGACGGACTGATTTCCATCTGTGAAATCCCCTATATCCCTTTCATATGGGAAGAGTATGACGGTATCGGTTTAAGTGTCAGCGGAGGATCCTTCCACCATATTGACCCCCTCCAGTTGAAGTTCGTCAGATGGACGGAAGGGATATTCCAAGACTGGGGCAACTGCGGTGCGTGCGCCAACGGTGCCGTCGCATTCACGGCAAAAGTGCCGTTATGGTCCTATTCCGAACCTGACCCTCTCTACGGCGATTTCACCACTGAGACATGGAGACAGTATTATCTGACAAAAAACACGGGTCCGGACGCACGTAACCTGTACCAAGGCTTCGACAAGGCTTTCAGGACCGAAGAGGACTTCCTACAGTTCCTGAAGGACTATGAAGGGACCGTGTTCAAGGGCAACCAGGAAAACCATATCGTTCTCTGGTGTTTCCGTCATGAGAACCGGTTCCTGCCGCAGCACGAGTGGGACAAAATAGATGTCCAGGCCGTGGAACGGCGTCTCAACTTTTATCCCGAACAGGTCAAGCTGGTCAAGGACATGGACAGCCACATCACCTACTGTTACCGTATCAAACCCGAAATTGACAATCTCTAAAACAATACAGTTATGCAGACAACAGCAACAAGAACAGCAGGCAGCCACACTGACCTGCTCACAGGTATCCTGAACGTGCAAGTAAGGAACGAGGACAAGATTACAGAACAGGACAGGCAGTATTGCCAGCTCCAGCAGGACCAGCTCTACAAGACGCTTGACCGTATCGACCGTTGGTATGCCATCTTCAAGGAAGAAGCGGAACGGTACCGGGAAATCAAGAGCTTCAAGTATGAGGATAACGGTAAGGTCTCCATACGGAATTTCTATTTCAACAACAGCGGGGAGGATGACTATACCCACAACGAATTCAAACCGTTTGACCTCATCAACGAGCTTGCGGACAACAACTGCAATGCCAACGCGAATTTCGCGAATCGCATCATTTCCTATTTCAACAGGACCTACAATGTAGACGTACCCATTCCTGTAATCGACGAGAAGGCCATGCGCATGGGATTCCGTCCGGTCTACCAGACTTACGTGGACATGGTCATTGAACACCTCGGCGGAAAAAGTTTCCGTGAGACCGCAGAGGAAGAACTGCTGACCCGTTTCCTGAAAACGGTACAGCCTTCCCGCTGGAGCAAGGTGAAGCCCGAACTGAAAAAGGACAAGATAACTTTCCCTGACATCGTGTCCTGGGACAGCATCCATCTGGAATACCACCGGGAATATGAGTTCTCGTATGACTGCGGAAGGAAAGTGGACATTTTCTGCGAAGGTATCGCATACGGGGCAGATGACGTGATAAACGGTTCAAGCGGTATGGTCATCGGCCTTGACAGACGCGATGTGGATATAACCGAATGGTACAACCTCACCCTGAGCAACGCAGAACAGATCAAGTTCTACAAGAACGGACGCATCGACGTACGCTTCAAGAACAGCCAGGCCGCAGAGAACTGCTACAGAAGGCTGCGGCTGGATGAAATCACACTCAGAGAAGAGTGATTCATGAAATACTTATTCAGACACCCCGTAAGACATCCTTGCGGGGTGTCTTCGTTTCCAACCATTAAAAAAGAAAAGACATGTATGCCATCATACCCCAACAGATACCCCAGGACAGGCGTGCCGAGATCAACGAGAAAATCCTTTTCGCCATAGACTCCGGCAAGGACCTCGTTCCGAAGGAAAGCATCTACAACTGCTACACGGGAATCGGAGGACTGCACAACCTCAGGCAGTCGGATTTCACCAGCTACCATGAATACGCCGAGGCCAAGAAGGAATTCGAGATGGGACAGTTCTTCACCCCGCACGACATATGCCGGAGCATGGTGGAGACCCTTTCTCCGACATCGGCGGAAATGGTACTTGACATGTGCTGCGGCATGGGCAACTTCTTCAACCATCTGCCCAACCTGCACAATGCCTACGGATTCGACATTGACGGCAAGGCGGTGGCCGTTGCCAGATACCTCTACCCGGAAGCTCATATCGAGAAATGCGACATACAGCTGTACAATCCCGAACAGCGTTTCGACATCATTGTCGGAAATCCGCCCTTCAACCTGAAATTTGATTACAGGCTGTCGCAGGAATTCTACATGGACAAGGCCTATGACGTGCTCAACCCTGCCGGAATCCTGATGGTCATCGTCCCTCTCTCCTTCATGCAGAACGAGTTCTGGGAAAAGACACGCGTGGCGAAAATCAACTCGAATTTCTCCTTCATCGGCCAGACCAGGCTGGAACATTCAGCCTTCTCTACGGTGGGCGTGCAGAATTTCGCAACAAAAATCATGGTATTCCTCCGCCGTTCCCTCCATATTGAAATGCAGCCGTACAACGCGGAAGAGTTTGTCAGCATGGATGAGCTGAAGAAACGCATAGCCGAAGTGCGGAAAATGAAACACCGGCTGCGCCTCCAGCTGATGCGGGAGTGCAACCATATAGACAAAGAAGAGCTGGAACAGTTCGAGTACAGGCTTGCCAAATACATGTACGAGCTGAAAGCCCATGCCGTGCTGAACAGGCATGTCGAAAAGGCGGAGGCGCTGGTGTCCAAATTCCGCAACCAGAAACCGCCGGAAAATGCCACCCGGGAACAGATAAAGGAATGGGAACGCAAGAAGCTGACCACCGGCAAGGTTCTCGGAATCATCCGCAGGTACATCACCTCGCAGAACGTGGTGCAGCGCAAGGAAGTGGCATTGGTGAAGACATCCTACGGCTTCAAGCTGAAGCAATATGCCCCGCGTCTGCTTGACAAGGTCACGCACAAGGCCGCAGGCATCAACGACCTCATACTCGGAAGGGCCGAACTCCCGATGCCAGAAAACGTCACAGAAAAGAACATGCGGCAGATCCGTGCCGCCAGTAAACTGATACGGCGCAAACAGAGGCAATACGAGACCCAGAATCTCCAGTTTGCGGATATGCGGGAAGATGCCGGCCTGAAGGAATACCTGGACCGCACCACATTCATCAACAAGGACGGTGAAGTCTGCGAATTCACGGACTTGCAGAAACACGACCTGAACCTCGTGTTGCAGAAACGCTACGCCCTGCTGAACTGGCAGCAGGGTTCAGGCAAGACTGCCGCCGTCTATCACAGGGCGAAATACCTGCTCAAGTTCAGAAAGGCAAAGAACGTCATCATACTTGCCCCGGCCATCGCCACCAACATGACCTGGATACCGTTCCTTACCATAAACAAGGAACGCTTCCGTACAATACAGACCGCCGGCGACCTCAACAACATACCGGAAGGGACATTCCTTGTCGTCTCCACCTCCATGCTCCGGAAACTGAAAAGAGGACTGATGCGTTTCGTGAAACGCACTTCCGGCAAGCTGTGCCTTGTCTTCGACGAGTCGGACGAAATCACCAATCCCACATCGCAGCGTACAAGAAACATCCTGTGCATATTCAGGAGGCTCAGGTACAAGATCCTCGACACGGGAACAACCACCCGCAACAACATCGCGGAACTGTACAGCCAGTTCGAACTACTCTACAACAACTCCGTAAACATGATATGCTGGAGCCCGCAGGTCTACCACGAAAACAGGGACCACGAGATAGAGGAAGAGAACAACCCGGATTACGGAACACCGTTCCCCGCCTTCAGGGGGCATGTCCTTTTCCGTGCCTGCCACTGTCCGGGGAAAGCCACTGTATTCGGCATCGAGAAACAGAACCAGGACGTGTACAACAAGGACGAACTCTCCGAACTTATCGGCAAGACGGTCATCACGCGTAAATTCAGGGACTTCGCAGGAGAGAAATACCGGATACGGACACATACCGTCCGTCCCTCGGAAGGAGAACACGAGGTATACCGTGTCATCATCGAGGAATTCTGCCGCATCTGTGAGCTGTACTACAACAGCACGGGAGACACGAAAAAGGATGCAGGACTGAGACTCATGAGGCAGATCAAGCTGCTTATCAAAGCCTGTTCGGTACCTCACCTGATAGAGGGATACTACGGTGACAGTTATCCTTCCAAGACCCGCTATATTGAAAGGCTCATAAGGACAATACCGGGTAAGGTTACCATCGGATGTACCACATTGGCGGCCTTCGACCTCTACGAGAGCTATATCCGGGAATATTTTCCCGACAGACCTGTATTTGTGGTCAAGGGAGATGTAGCCTTCAAGAAACGACAGAGCATCGTGACCGAATTCGACTCCACCATCAACGGCATCCTGATATGCACACAGCAGAGCCTGAGCAGCTCCGTGAACATACCTACCTGCAACGACGTGATACTGGAATCCCTGCAGTGGAACATCCCCCGTATGGAACAGTTCTACTTCCGTTTCATCCGTCTCGATTCCAAAGAAATGAAGGATGTCCACTACGTCACCTACGAAGATTCGGTCGAACAGAACCTGATGGCACTGGTACTGACCAAGGAGCGTCTGAACGAATTCATCAAGACCGGTGAGGTCAAAGAACAGTCAGAAATCTTCGAGGAGTTCGACATCACGATGTCTGTCATCGACAGCCTGCTCATCCGCACGCAGGACAGTGAAGGCAAAATACACATCAGCTGGGGAAGCCAGCGCATAACAGAATAAATATGAACCGTATGAAGAAGACCGGGAGTTCCATTCCCACCGACAAAGGTAAGCCGCGTCCCCATCGGCTGAGCAAGGTCAGGCCGCAGGCGGTTTTCAGGAAAATCATCCTCGCGGAGCTGCGGTATTTTCCCGAAAAACCCTGCACAGCCGGGACACGGCACCTTGTCGAGGTCGGTGGAATGGAATCCCCGGCATCCACATACATAAAAGACAAGTAATATGGATCTGAACAATGCAGAGATTGCCGTGACCACACAGCATCTCATTGACATAAAGGATTACAGGGACTACTGGCTGCACCTGTCCGACTACAGCGACATGGGCGAGTTCCTGAGTGCCTGTTCCGACCTGTTTCCCGGGGAAAAGGAACCGGAATACCGGTATCCGAAATGGGAAAACATTCCGGACACACTGATCAGCCGTGAATGGCTCTGTCCCAACTTCTTCGAGATCAGGGATGCCCTTGAAAGGCTCGAAGAGGAAGAAACGGAGTTTTTCATAAGCTGGAGCAGAAGTTACGGATATGACATCACCACGGATGACCCGCACATGATGGTATCACACTACCATGACCTGTACGGGGATACCGTCACGGAAACGGAAGAAGACGCGGACACGGGAGAAGATGCCCTGATATACACGGGCGTATCAAGCTACTACTGCGACATGCTTCCCTTCCGATACGAGATATTTGATGACAATTATGACTAAAAGACAAAAGATATGGAAATCAACTTCAAAGGACCTGTAATGCCTATCGACCCATACTCGCAGCTGGCATTCGTGGAAATACTGAACATACTACTGACGGCGGGACACATCGTGGACGTGAACCGCTTCCTCATAAGCAGGAATGTCAATCCGCAGTTCGGCTCACTGTCAGGCTATTTCAGATGGTCGTTCGCCGGAGACCATTTTACCCTCTGGCAACGCACGGACTACAATTCAACGCTATGTTTTAACCACAGGATACTCGATCTGCCTTTCGGTGTCCTGGCAGCAAAAGACAGCGGGAAAGACAAGGAAACGGCAAACTGAAAATGAAACGATATGGAAACTACGATAAAAATACCCAACCGGGAAATCGCGCTCGCGGCATTTGACAGGCTCCGCCGGGAAAAAAGGAAGGATGCCGCACTGAGGCTGGCCGGGTGTATGCTCAGAGGGACATACATATCCCTCGGCATCGGTGATACCGACTGGGAAATAGACACCGCACTGCACAAATGCGGCGGTGAGCCTAAAACCGGATACGGTCATATGGCACATTTCCACTTCGACGGCGAGACGGAAATGGAAACAGAGAAATATGAAAGGCTCAAGGAAGAGAACGAATGACAAGGGAGCGGCCGAAAGGTCGCTCTTCTCATTTATAAACGACATGTACGGGAAACAGAATCCTGCCGTACACAGGTAACAGAAATGGAAGAACAGGAAAGACTGACAATGGAATTCGTGAAATCGCTCATGGACAAGTCCTACACGCTGGTATGGGTGGACTACAACGACAATCTCGACAACTGCCGTGACACCATCCAGAAGTGTCTGGAAGAAAGGAGCTGTGAAAGTCTGTGGGAGAAAGTGGACGAATGGTACGGTGACGCCGAATGGGAAGCTGTCCGTGAAATCGTCTCAAAGCTGAAGGATGAATGTATCCGTTTCCATGATTTCGGGGAAGAGGAAGTGGACAAGTTCTTTCAAGAACACGAAGACGAAATCAGGGAAGAAATCTATGACAGAAACGACTCTGACACGCTGAAAGAACTTCTCAAAAACACGGATGACATCCCCGTGCGTGTCGAGATGCTGTCAAACTACGACTGCATCAATTCCAACTGGCTGGAATCGCAGGAAGGATACCGGTACAAGGAATCCTATTTCGGGGATATGATAGACGCGCTGAACCTCAATCCAGCCAAAGTGAAGAAAATGCTGGTGGAGAAAGGCTACACGGTATATGGCCGGTTCCCTGACAAAAAATACAGGGACGGCAAGGAACAGGTATCCTATGAACAGTTCTATCAGGAACTCATCAACTCCTGCTGCGGTGCCAACCTGCTGACCTATATCGGCAAGGTAAGCCTGCAGGAACTTTATGATGCCGGATTCTCGCTTGGGGAAGTCATTATTCCCAAAGGCAACTGCTGCGGCATCTTCAGCTCCATGTACGGCGGCGGAAGCCTCCTGGAAATGGAACTCCTGAAAGATGTCAGACTGAAACTGGAAGTCAGGGACTATCACGGATTCCGCTTCCGTCTTGACAGCGAGAACTCAAAATATGAATGCTCCATCAAGCATGTGTACGGGGTATGCGATTCCTTCTTCGGAGAAAAGATAGGTCTTGTCGCTTCATAAATCAAGTATGGTCACTTAAAGATATCAAATCATGGAAAAGAAATATGCAATCATCCTATTCAAGGGAAAAGAATACCTGTGCGGACACGAAGACGGCTGCCATTACGATGTGTCCTGCCCGGTGAGGACATTCACTGAAGGAGAAGACGACTTCAAAATTCAGGAATCCGGAAAAGACCGTTCAGAAAAGACATTCCGATATCATGGAAAGGAATTCAGGCTTGTCACCGGCTTCTACCCGAACGGATGGCCGGTTCTGAGTCTGGAATCACCGGACAACGGGGAACTATACACGGTGCTTACCGTCAATCTGGAAGACTCCCCGGCATTCGGGATTCCCGACCAGGCATTCATTGACATAAACAACAATCCGGAAGCGATGGAATTCCTCATAAGGAACAGCCTTGCCGAAGATACGGGATACAGACGCAAAAGCGGATGGGTGGAATACCCGATGGCAAGGCTGAACCTGGCTGAACTGTACCGGTTGTCACCGGAATCGTTCGAGAACAAGGAATAAGAATCAACAACAGAAATCATTAACCAAATCATAGGAGTTATGGCAAAATACGATGTAAGAGTAAGGTACGCCTTCGAGGGTACCTACAAGGTCGTTGCGGAAGACCGCGACGAGGCGGAAAGAATTGTAACGGAAGACTGCGGCCTGATACTGGGCGGCAACATCCACACTACCCGCGATGATGACGAGGTGACAGACTGGAGATTCAGCTCTCACCCCGACATGCAGATCCTTTCTTTCAGGGAACGGGTTGGCAAAGGCAAGGTCAGATACACATCCATGTGTTTCAGCGACAGGATTGAAGAACTGCGGAAGGACATAATCGAGGCCATCAGACAACTGCTCGATGCGCATGGCATGAAAGAAATCTCATTCAGTGACAGCAATGACGATCCGGTATGGGTCATCTGGTTCGGGAAAAACGGCGATCCGTATGAATGCCGGGTAACGAAACTTAAAGTTACGGAGGATAGTATGACAGTAATCGCATTGGAGAAGGAAAGCGGGGACGAAGTGGCCTGCTACACTCCCTACGACCTTGGAGCCAGCAACATTGATTGGCTCAATCAAATGTACGAAGCAGTAAGGCTTCAACTTGAAAATATAAACGGAAACTCTTGAAATAAAAGACGATATGGCAACAAAAATCAACATGGACAGGCATATTCGGGAAGGATGGACTGTCGGAGCGTTCATCAGGGAGCTGGCCCCGCAGGTGGAAATGATCATGAGCGGGCAAAGCTGGAGGGAACCTTTCAGAAACAAACAGGAACTGGCGGACTGGTGCAGGGACAACCAGCCCTATTACAAGAAAAGGATACCTGAAGTGAACAGCTATTTTGCAAGAATGTATAACCTCAAATAAGAACAACATTATGAAATATCAAGCGGAAAATGCAGTCTCCAGCTTCTTCTACTATATGTGGAATGCCTGGTGCGAGGAAGAGTGCAGGACAGTATTCAAGGAAATGCACCCACATTTCTGGGAAAAATGGTCTCTGATGACGGACAAGGGAATATTCGGAGCCGCCGAACGGTTCTATGCGGAACTGACGGACCGTTACAGGGAAAAGCTGGTGGAACGGGCCGTCAGCCTGTATGACGGCAAAGCCAGACGCAAACACCCGGACGATTCCGAAATCAAGGTGTGCAATGATTGCGGTTCAACGGAGATTGAAATCCAGGCATGGGTGGATGTAAACACGAATGAATACCACAGTGACGTGGACGATGACATCTGGTGTTCCCGGTGTGAGGACAATGTGGAGACCTGCTCCAAACAATCCTTTCTGGAAAAGATGCAGGAATGGTGGAAATCCAACAGCACCGATAACCTTGAATACCTGGCCGGATTCAAGACATCCGATTTCCCTTCAGCCAATTCCGGACAGACATTCGTCGAGGCCGCCGACGAATGGTGGAACGGCAAAAACTATGACGAGAAGAGGAACATATACCTGACAAACAATTAAAGACAACGGCTATGGCACGGAACATCATTGACCTGATCTGCAACTCATGCAGTTGCGGCAAGGAAGAGGCACAGGAATACCTGGACGACGAGATAAGAAACCTGCAGGAACTTCAGGAAGACAACGACCTGAGAAGCGAAGACTTCGAAATCGCGTGCAGCAACCTCGGACTCGACCAGGACTGGCAGATATATTTCATCAACCGTCTTGCGGGACTTTAATATCTACACTATGACTTATTTTCAGAACATACACTCACTGGCGGAGCTGAAAAAAGAATACCGCCGTCTGGCAATGCTTCACCACCCGGACAAGGGTGGTGACACTGCCCTCATGCAGCAGGTGAATACCGAATTCGGAAAGCTGTTCGAGGTCTGGAAAGACAAGCCTTGCGTTTCCACAACCCCGACAGGCTACGAACACGACTTTCAGGATGCCACCGCAAAGGAATACACCGAATACGTGTACAATGAATACCGCTGGAAAGGGCGCAACTACAACGGGCAGTCCGCGCCGGAAATCACGGAACTGGTCAGGGCATGGCTCAAGGAGACCTATCCGAGATACACCTTCTCGGTCCGCAGGGACGGATACAACTCAATCCTTATCCGGCTGATGAAAGCGGACTTCGAGGCTTTCACCAGAGAATCCGGCAAGGTACAGGGAGACATCAACCACTACAACATCCAGGCATCGGACAGTCTGACCGACCGGGCCAAGGAGGTGATGACAAATGTCAGGGACTTTGTCATGTCGTACAACTTTGATGAAAGCGACCCCATGACAGACTATTTCCACACCAACTTCTACCTAACGCTCGGAATTGGCAGCTACAGACAGCCGTACCGGATGGAACTGCCGAAGATTACGGGAAAAGACAGTCCTGAAGTGTTCCGCCATCCCGAAGGACCTGCACACAAGGCTATGCGCCAGGCACTGGGCAAGGCCCGGTTCGGCTTCATCGAGAGCCGGAGACATATCGGGGAAATGATACTCGGGGAAGACTTTTACGGCTCACAGGGCGAACATTATTTCTGGCCCAAGGAGTATTCAAGCGCGAAGACGGCACAGAAACGCATCGGAAAACTGGAGGCAGCCGGAATGCGCTGCGAACTGACTGGCTGCAACAGCGGATACATACGTCTGCTCGGATATACTCCGGAGATGGAAAGCAGTCTGGAACGGGAAAGGCAGGAATATGCCACGGCATACCGGAAGTGGGTGTCAGAACACGGCATATCCCCAAATACGGGAACAGTACACCAGAACATTTCAAATCCAATCAGACAGATACAATTATGACAAACAGGGAAATCATCAGAGAACTGAAACGCCGCGGCTACAGCCGGGTAGACATTGATACGGACAGTAGAGCCGCAAAGACTTTCTACACCTACCGTGGCGGGCTTCATATCAACGGTACGGGAAACCTGTCATTCCATATCGTACCGCCACAGGACAGTCTCGGACTGGGACGGTTTGCAATATGCGCCACCCGTAACGGGGAAAGCTCACAGCTGGGGACAGACGATGCCCCGTTCTTTTTCGGACGGCTGCTTGCCTTCCTCAAAGGTGAGAGAAAAGAGAAAGAGATAATAGATGAAATTGTATTATAAGATAAAGGTTTCTGTTTTATAAATGAAACAGAAACCTTTATCTTACCACAAGAACTTTTTAACATTTTTCAAATCATGTGCCTTTATAAAAGAGGCTATGTGAATCAAATCATTTTCTCATGATATGATATTATCCAAGGCTTATTTTTTCCAATTTGCTTAACAATCTCGCTCATGTAAGGCCAATCAATTTCATAAAACGAATGACCATAAACGATAACCCGTTCTATATTAGACAGACCTTTGAAAAAATCCTGATTTACATTTATAATATATTCACAATCCTTTACTAACTCATTCATCCATGCAATTATTTTACTCCACGTATCTTGAACAAAAGGATATTGCCCTTCATCATTATATACCTCATCCGTATCTCTTGGATTATCATGACCAATAATATAATTTTTCTCAGAAAGACGAGAACCATGGATGTGTAAAATGTTTGATTGTGAAATCCCATATATTTTTTCTAAAGTTTCTGTATAGTTGAATGTCAGAAATTTACTACATGATGGTAAATCACGGATTTTATCTCCTACAGTTATATCAATACTATCCACCCAATCGGTAAAAGCCTCAATAAATTCATCCAATACAGGTCTAAATATCCAATCAGGAGAATCTTCTATTGCAGCAATTGAACGTGTAGGATGATCATAATCAAACTCTTCATTCGGTTTGCAAAATTCAAGAATACTATCTTCATCATATTCGCCAAGAGCTTTTTCAATGTCCCCCCATACATCCCGTTTATTACTAAAAAAAATGTCCATAAGGTTGATTAACTGATGTCTTTTATTCAATATCAGCCATTGCTTAAAATTATAATAACTTGATTTGATACCACTGGCGAGATCAAACCCATTACCTATAACAAAAAGTGTATTCTGATCAACTCGTTCTAATTCAGGGAATAAACTATGCATATATAAAATACTTGTATCGTTTTTTTGCTAAAAATCAATTTTTAATAAACTCAATGATATAACATACATTATAGTTTTCTATTCAGTACCATCGCTAAGGGATAGATAAACTGGTTATAGACCTTGAGCTTCTTCAGATTCAGCACATACCCTGCATAGGGATTGGTACAATCCGAATAGAAAAACACGTCGGTAAAACCCGCATGTTCCTTTATGATTTCACCTTCCAGGGGAATCTCGTCCACATCAAACTCTTCCAGAGGCAGTTCCTCCAGGCGGGCATGTTCCCCATTGCCCAACACATTGAGGTTACGGTTGAACAGCACATATCCCCACTTACTGTAATCCACACGCATACCATACGGACGCTCCACAAGGAAAGCATCCGCAGCTTTCTTTATATAATCTTCCATGATTTTTCAAATTAGGATTTGCAAAAATACACCATTCCTTTGTCAAAGACGAACAAATCAATGGGTTTCTCACCGATATGCCTGCAAGAAAATACAACGACACATAACCTGTATATTTTATTTCCCTCCCTGCAAAGGTAGTCCCGTGTCCAACGTACCCGGACAAGGTCAGGCCCCTATGGGGTTGGCTGAAAGAAAATCATCCTCGCCGATGGCTGCGGTATTTTCTTTCGCCAAACCTTGCGAGTACGGCCACGGGACAGTCAGGCAGGCGAAAAATAAAAAATACCGGCTCCCGGAGCCGGACGTGTTTAACAGATAAAATACAATGAATCATGAAAATCCTGAATGAAGAACATTTCCAGAATGTAAAACGCTATGCCGAATCCATCGGTGACACATCACTCCAGAACTGTCTGGACAGACTGAAAAAATGGGAGGAAAATCCAGACCATCCAAGCGAAATCTCGCTCTACTATGACCATGCCCCGTACTCGTTCGGCTTCACGCAACGCTATCCCGACGGAAGCATCGGCATCGTAGGCGGTCTGCTCTATCACGGAATACCCGACCAATCCTTTGCCGTGACACTTGAACCGTTCCACGGATGGCAGATACATACCTAAAAACAGACAATCATAGTATTAACTTTATAAAATTCAAGATTATGGAAGCAATGGCAGTATTGGAAAAACAACAGCAGTTTGATTTTCAGAACAACGGAATCGAAGTAATGAACTTCGAGACTCTCCAGCGTACCTACAAGGAGAATGACATCTACGGCAAGCCTGTCCAGGGCATCTATCACTACCAGGTCCTGCAGCGTATGATGGACATTTGCGAGAAGTACAACCTCGATTACGAGGTGGAAGAAATCTTTGCGGCACAGAACAGGAACAAGACACAGCCGGGGGTGAGCATTCTCCCTCAGGTGGAACAGACACTTGGTGAAAAAGCAGTGGAAGCCCACATCCTCCGACGAATCTTCGCTACCATCCGGATCAAGGACTGGGAAACGGACGAGCTGACAACTACGCTGGTCGTCGCCTACCATCAGGATGGCATACAGGCAGCCATAGGCCCGTGCGTGAAAGTATGCCATAACCAGTGTATCCTCTCGCCGGAAAGAAGCATCTGCAATTACGGAAAGAACAAGGTGACAACGGAAGGGGTATTCGAGACGGTGGACGGATGGCTGGCCAACTTCGAGGTGAACATGAACGAGGACATCGCAAGGATTCAGCGACTGAAACGCAGAATCGTCTCACTGGAGGAAGTGTATATGTATATAGGGCTACTGACAGCATTGCGTGTCTCCCATGACAGTTCGGACAGGAACCTGTCATCCTCTGTGGAAACCTACCCGCTTAACCAGAGCCAGATTTCCATCTTCACGGAAGAGGTGCTGAAACTGGTCCGCGAAAAGGGACAGGTTACCGCTTGGGACTTGTATAATGTAGCGACTGAGATATATAAGCCGGGCAGAACGGATTTCCCGGCACTGATTCCGCAGAACGGAGCAATGGCGGAACTCCTGCTTTCCCGTCTGCCCTCAGAGGTGGAAATACAGGATGCCGTTCTGGTAGGCTGAACGGCTACAGAATGAAATATTCATATTATTTTTGCATAGAAACAAACCAATGACATATCAACAACCCGGACAGGCGTTCATAACCGACGCCTGTCTTTACTATATAATCTTAACAATATGACTTGGAAAAAAGCAAATATCATCATAGACGGCCGGAAGATGGAAATCCCGGCCCCCGACATCATATCGGCAAGCCGCAGCACGGACATCCCGGCATTCTATGCGGACTGGTTCTTCCATCGGCTCGAAACCGGCTATTCCGTGTGGAACAACCCGTTCAACGGAAAAAAGAGCTATATCTCTTACCGGAATACAAGATTCATAGTGTTCTGGTCGAAAAACCCCAAACCTCTTCTTCCTTATCTGCCGATCCTGAAAGAAAGAGGTATCGGCTGCTATATCCAGTTCACTTTGAATGATTATGAGGAAGACGGACTGGAAACCGGTGTCCCTCCGCTGACAGAACGTATTGAAACATTCAGGACTCTTTCCGATATATTGGGTAAAGAAGCCGTAATATGGCGGTTCGATCCGCTGATACTCACAGACAACATATCCGTGGATACTCTGATTGAAAAGATCGAACGTGTAGGAACGGAGATACACAATTGTACGGAAAAGCTGGTTTTCAGTTTTGCAGACATAGGCTCGTACAAAAAGGTCAAGGCCAACATGACAGACAGCGGAATCCCGTATCATGAATGGAATAAAGAAAAAATGGAGGAACTTGCCGGAAAACTGACGGTACTGAACCGTAACAGAGGATGGAATCTGGAGCTGGCTACCTGCGGCGAAAATCTGGATCTTGGCAAATACAGGATATCCCGTAACCGCTGCATCGACGGTGACCTGATAGCACGTTTGGCATGGAAAGACAAGGAGTTGATGTCCGCATTGGGAGTCACCATACAGAAAATGCCGTCTTCTGCCTTTTACGACATGAATGACCTTCCTTACGGTGCCGTGCTTCTACCTGGGAACAAATACTTCGTCAGCAATCACAAAAAGGATCCGGGACAACGTGCCTCATGCGGATGTATGGCAGCCAAGGATATCGGGGAATACAATACCTGCCCCCATCTCTGCGAATACTGCTATGCAAATTCAAGCAAAAAAACGGCAATCATGAACTGGGAAATGCACCGGCAGAACCCTATGGCGGAAACGATAACCGGAAAGTAGAACAACAGACGAGGAAGAAACTGACAGTCAAAAGACTGAAAGATTCTTCCTCGTTTTTTTATTCCTCGAAGAGCAGCATATATTCCACCTTCCTTCTCCGTTCAATGCTCGGAACGACCTTACCTTTGTAACACCGGAAAGAAACATACTCCTTATAGATATTCCTGTCACCTGCCTCCAGCTTCTTCAACAATTTGCTTTTGGGCATTTTGCCGTAACCTTTCAGACGGTATGCCCCCACATTATAGCTCAAAACAGCGGCGATCAATGAATCACGTCCCAGATAACTGAACATACGGCACAGCTTGCGTAAATCCGCTCTCAGGATTGAATCACCCTGTTCTTTTGTAATGTCATTGGTCAGCCTTTCCCCAGGAAGGACCTTATGCCCGTACCCGACATAAGGCCAGTGTCTTTTTTCTCCATGCCAGCCCTCGAACCGCTTGATGCACTCGACCGCAAGGCTGAACCTGTCCTGTTTCTCCTTTACCGGATTCTCCGCCCGCAACGGCATGCTCCCGAAGCAGGCAATGGCAAAAAACGCCGCAAACAATCTTGCTCTTATTCCCATAGGCAGGTCAGGTTCATTGTGATACGATGACGACAGGCAGTTCCTTGCCGCCGGAAGTAACCACGGTATCCTCGTCCTCTGTTTTATTGTTGAAATCGAAGGTCAGCTGGAAAAGCTGTGCCGGCTCGCTGTTGTCCTCAAAATAGATGTCAATGCTCTGCTGGTCCTCACACTCGGAGGTGTAATAAAGGCGGAACACTTCCCTGTCCAGAGGATAACGGTCGTTGGGCAGCAACACCATCCCGTCGTCCATGCGCAGCTTGCCTTCACCGTCCGGCTGGAAATAACGGATGGTATATCGGGCGTCGGAGAACCGTCCTTCACGTTTCAGTTCACAGCGGATTTCCACGGTTTCACCCTTCACAATACGTGTGGGAACCGGCATCGTCTCCACCGTAAAGGGATAGGACTGCTGCACGTCAAGGTCATCGCTGCACGAGGTCAGCATACCAAAGGTCAGGCCCATCAGGGCGCATACAAGGGCATACAGCCCTTTCTTGTTCATAATAGGTTTCATATTCATTTCCTGTTTTAACGGTTTATAAAAAAATTACTGTTCAGGCGGAAAATTACTTTCCAGGTATTCGTTCAGGTCCTTGCATCCGGCATACAGGTCGGAACAGTCGTCAATCCTGTCACCGTAGCGTTTCCGGAGGACGGCCAGCGTCCTTCTTCCGGCATCGTCATTGTCCAGGTAGCACCGGATCTTCCCGTAATTGTCCAGATAAGGGAACGAGCGTTCAAGCAGGGACACCGAATTGAGGACCAGATAATCCTCACCGCGGCTGATGCCGAGTACCTTCCATGAAAGAAAGTCGATGAAGCCCTCAAAAAGGTTGCAGGTAAGCGAGCCGCCCCCGATAAGGGAAATGTCCTTGGGCGGCAGACACCATTTCATGAACCTGGTCCGAAGCTCATAGCCTCCGCCCATATTCCTGAAACCGACGGCGAAATACCGCTTGCCGTACAGACGGAACCGTATTTCCTCGCACTCCGCACGGGCGATTTCCTCTGGAATACCGCGTCCCTTCAGATAGCCGAGCAGTGCATTACAACGTAAGGGACCGCAAACCACCTCCTCAAAGCGGGAAGACTCCTTGCGCTTTTCTGTCCTGACACTTCTCTTTTCTCTTTTCTGTCCGGCATATTCAGGTATTGTGCCTCCATAAACTCCGGCGATGAACCTCGCCTGTGCCATGAAGCCGTCACTTTCTGAAATTTCCCCCGCAAGGGTGAAGATGTCGCCCCCATGTCCGGTACCGAAGTCATGCCATACACCCTTACGGGTATTCACATGGAACGAAGGTGTCCTTTCCTCACGGCACGGGGAGAGATACCAGCATTCGTCGCCGTGCCTTCTGACGGGCTCATGTCCCAGACGGGACAGGAATTCCTCAATGGGAATGCCTCTTATCATTTCTATATCCATAGGCGTCTAATTGAAGATGAAACGGACTCCAAGCCCGAACTGTGTCGTGAACTTTCCCAAAGAACTGCCCCATAGCACTCGTTCGCGCACATGGGCAAGCAGCACGATACGGTCCGTCACATAGCTTTCCAGCTCCAGCGTCAGGGCTCCGCCATAGACGAAGGCATCCCGGTGGGAAAGCATGGAACCGTCATACAGAACCTTTTCTCCCCAGTTCAATGTCTCATATCCCACCAGGGCAGAACCGCCGACAGAAAGGAAGAATATCTTCGCCGGGTCGGACAGGAACTTTAAGTAATAGCCGCCCTCGGCAGTAAACTGGGCCCGTGGAACGAAGGTCCCGCGATAGCCGTAGTTCTTCAGCAGATATTCCACGCCAGCCACCCAATGGTTGGCCCTTTTCGTATATCCCGACACGGCAAAGCCCGTGTACCAGTCAACCGGTGATTTCAGGTTTCCGGCAAAGCCTCCCCTGAGTTCCACGCCCTTCATTCCCGGAAGGTAACGCTGGGCGTATGCCTGCCCCGATGACAGGGCAAGCGATACGCATACGGCAAAAAGAAACAAATACTTCTTCATGGTCATTTCACTTTAAGTTCATTGATCACCCTCGCTCTCACGATGTCCTCACTCTCCACGGTGAAGGTCTGGTGACGGCCTCCGCTCTTCTCGTGCATCTCCACCACCAGCATCTTGTCGGCGGGAATAGTGAACTTGTCAAAGACAAAGACAGTACGCTCATCCTTCTTTCCGGCGACAGCCGTGGCATAGTTGTAGGCACGCAGTGGAAATATCACCTGCTCCTGGATAGCCGTACGCTTGAGTACCTTCTTGTCCACAATCTTGAACGTCACGAAATCCACCTCATAAGGCACATTCGACGTGTTCTTCACCTGGGTGTGGAAATAGAGCAGCCCGTTATGGGTATAGAGCCCGCGCAGCAGGTACTGGATGCCGAACGCCTTGCTCCCGATATGCTTGATATGACGTCTGTTATCCTTGTGGATGGCCTTGGATATAAGGTGTACCAGCTTGGGCGACTCGCTGCCGAGTTCCTTCAGGTAGATGTCAAGGGCATTGTTCGGGCGGTTCACCTCGCTGCCGTCATGAACAAAATCGGCCATCTCGATGTTGAGCAGCAGAGGCTCATCGGCATACTTCACATTGAAGGTGTAGAAACTTCCGCTTTCGGTAATCACCGACATGTTGGTCTCCTCACGGAAGTTCTTTCTGGTAGCCTTTACCCTGATTACATTCTCTGAACCGTCCGCCTTGCCCGCAATCAGATTCGGAGAACCGAGATCCACGTAACGGACAGCCGAGGGAAAGATGATATGGGTCGTCTTGTCATACGTCACTTCCAGACCGTAAGGCGGAATCATCCGGTCAAAGGTGAGCTTTCTGGACAGCCCGTGATAGAGGTCGCCGTCCTCCTGCTGCGGATAGATATCCGCCTTCAGGGTCAAATCATTTACGGCCGTGGTATCAGCCGACTGTGCATGTGCACTTGCAACGCCGCCTGCGAGGGCAAGCATCAAAAGAATCTTTTTCATGTCTTTACTGTTTTAATGGGTTATTGATTGTTGTTCTGATAAAGCATCAGTCCGTAGCCTGATTTGAGGTGTACCTTCTCCTCGCGCATCTTTTTGGAGATGTACTGCGACACGCCCTGTATGGCCCCTCGTCCAAGCTCGGAGAGAAGCTGGTCGCCTGCCGACTGGTTGGTGATGGAGATGGTCGTGCCGAGATTCTGTCCCATGTTGGCGGCCACTTCCCTTACCGCATTCGCTTCCGTCGAACCGGGAATGAATATCCCGGCCTGTCCGTCACTGTCCAGCACGGTCAGTTCCACGGGAATGACATTGCCGTCATATTCGACCTGCAGGATTTCAATGCCAAGCCGCTCGCCCTGGATACGTCCCTCACCGGTCAGCAGGGTATTGCGGGGAAGCACATATCTTCCCACACGCATGGCCTCCAGCAGCCTGAGACGCACGCTTTGTCCGCTGATAATGGTCTGGTCGCCATGCACGCAGGCCCGTATGGTATTCCTCGCCATCTGTGTCCCGGCACTGCCCACAGCCGTATGGAAGCCGATATCAGCACCGGAAAGCAGCCTCGCGAACTGTACCGAATCGGTAAGAGGCTGAGGAAGGGACGACACGACCGGAGAGGACACCAGCCCGACGGGAACGGCTTTCGCCTTCCTCTCCCTTGAGGGACTTTCCGTCTCCTGACTGTCCGTTGTTCCCGTGCTGCCGCCCGAAGGCATATATTTGGCGGCAAGTTCATAGGACTTCTCCAGCAGAGCCACCTGTTCCTCGTAGCTCGGTCCGGCCGTCTGCGCTGCGGCAGCCTGTCTGAGCTGTTCCACCTCTGCTTTCAGGGCTTCCTTTTCCGGGTCTTCCTCAGGACTCTCGTAAAAACTGCCGAGAGTGGCGTTGATGTCGTTGTAAGCCGAGGCTGAAGAGGCGAAGGCTCCCGTCCTGCCGTTTCCTCCTGAATTGTACGCACGGCTTTCATTTTCACTTGCAATGTCCTGCGCCGGTTCTGTCTTCGGGACATTATCCTGTCTGTGTCCATCGGTCAGGGCGGAGAAGTCGGCCAGCGTACGCTTCTTCTCCTCCTGCCGGCGAATCATGTCTGCCTGCTCATAGGCAGCCATCTTGTCCGCCTCTATACCCGTACCTTTCGGATCGGGAAGTTCGGCATTGAAGCCCGTCTTCCTTTCCGCCTCCTGCCTGTCTTTTTCGGACGGGGCGAAAATTAGCCACATGCACCCGAGGAACAGCAGGAACATGCCTGTGAAAACCAGATATTTCCTGATTTTCTGCTTCTGTTTCAATTTTTCTGCATCTGTACTCATAATCTTACTTGTTGAACTGGTTAAAAAACTCTTCCATCTCACGGACTTTCATATCGGAGAGGGTATCCGCAGGCGCAAAGTCGGGAACCTCAAGCGGGGTTATCCTGATGATGTTCTGCCGGGCATCCTCCCGTCCGATGTCATAAATCGCACGGAAAATCATGTAGAAATTCACCAGCGCGAAAAGGGAAACCATCACGATGACGGCGATTGCCCTCTGACGGGGTGTGAGTCTGTCACAAAGGCCGCGCAGCCTGCCCCCGATACATTCCTTGAACTTTACATACATTTTTCTCATACATACATTGTTTTATCTGTCATACATTCTGATATCCCTGTTCTCCAGTACATGGAACCCTTCCAGGATGAACCCGTGCGGATTGTTGTCACTGCGGGTGGAATTCCGCAACCTGCCATGCGTGACAAGGCTGCGTTCCGTCACGCTCTTCTCACGGATAATGAAAAGGCGTGCGTATGTCATGACATCATACGGATAGGTGTTGAAGTCGCATTTCACGCTGTCTATCTCGATACGCTGGCTGACATTACCCGAAATTATTCTATTGTAATAACCCTGTTCGGCCAGATCCCCGTAATGGGAATAGGCGGAACGGTCACTCAGGAACATGGCACGCTGCACGTTCCCCTCGATGGCACTCTTGTCAGGGGCCAGCGTGAAGAACAGCTCATGGAAACGTCTGACATGTTCCCTTGCCTCTACGGGACGGTTCTGCTCCAGGTCCTGCGAGAGGGCGAGCATGAGCGACTTCCCCTCATCCAGCACATAGATCTTCTGGCGCTGGGCTTCGGCAAAACTGTATGCCTTCCACACGGAATAGCCCACAAGCAGGGTGCAGACACCCAGATAGACTATTCCGAACAGGCGCAGATGCCGGAAGCTGGTCTCGATATTTTTCAATGATTTGAATTCCATTCTTATTCGTTTTATGATTGTTACTTGATTAGTCTTCCGGCCACATTTCCTACAGTAGCACCTGCGGCACCGCCCACAATGGAGCCTGTCTTGGAAGCAGCCTGATTCACGTTCTTGCCGTAATTTCCTGCACCTCCACCGGCCTGAACAATCCAGTTGGCCACGGTCGGAATCGTGAAATACCCGATGATGCCGATAATCAGGAACGTGATGTACACGGCATTGGAACTGTCCGGAATGAAGTTGGGGTCGGACAGCTGCTCGATGTCCCTCTGAAGCATCAGGGTCTGTATGCGTGCCAGCACGCTGCTGAAAAGATCAGAGACGGGCAGCCACAGATAGATGCTGATATAGCGGACAAACCATTGGCTCAGCGAGGCCTGAAAGCCGTCCCAGCACGAAATGGCAAAGGAAATCGGTCCGAGAATGGAAAGGACAATCAGAAAGAATGTCCTTAGCGTGTCCACCACAAGCGCGGCCGCATTGAACATCAGTTCCAGCAGCTCACGGAAAAAATTCTGCACGGACTTCTTCATGTTGTACATGGCACGGTCCACATACATACCGCAAGCCTCGATAGCGTCCAGAGCTCCCAGTTCATCCAGTTTGTTGTCAAAAGCCTCCTTGTCCACCAGGTAGGCCGTCTCGGGATTCCTCCGCATTGCCTCAATCTCCAGCTTGTCCTTCTGCTGCCGATACTCATTCATGTCAAAGGTCTGCGTCTCCAGAATCCTGTGCGTTCCGGTCACGACGGG
Source organism: Bacteroides sp. AF20-13LB (assembly GCF_003603065.1). Classification (NCBI taxonomy): domain Bacteria; kingdom Pseudomonadati; phylum Bacteroidota; class Bacteroidia; order Bacteroidales; family Bacteroidaceae; genus Bacteroides; species Bacteroides sp. AF20-13LB. The sequence goes on along the minus strand of NZ_QTMH01000006.1, from coordinate 137,063 downwards.
TGACAAAATGCTGTTGAGCGTACCCAGCACGATGGTCGGAAAAAACATGATGCAGATACCCAGAGCAAACGGACGCAGCAAAGGGAACACGTCAATAGGTTCGGCCCTGGCCAGTGACTGCCAGACACGATACGCCACATAAAAGAGGGCTCCCAATCCGGCAAGGCCCTTGGCCACGCCGGTCATCTGCGAACAGAGCGGCATCATGTCCGTGTACAGACTTTGCAGGATCTGGTGCAGATTGTCAAAATTCACAGCCAACAATACCATAAGCAATCCTCCCTGAAATTACCAGTAGCGTTCGTTGGGTGAACCGTACAGAGCCATCACACGGTCAAGATCATTCTGTTTCTTGGCACGCAGGTACGACACACCGATGTTCTTGTTGGTATAGTACTGCACCAGACTGCGGTATTGCAGCATGTCGGTATAACAGCGGTCGATGATGTCCATACGTTCCTTGTCGTTCATCGAAAGGCCGTTCTCGTTGACCACCGTCTTCAGGTCCGTCAGCAGATTGGCACTCTCCTCCAGCAGCTTCGTGTAGCCAAGGGCGATGGCACTCAGTTCCTCAGGGGTGAAATAAGGGTCACTGAGCATACGCTCATAACTGGTCACATAGATTTCCGTGATGTCGCCGACCATCAGGATGGTCTGCTGCACCTTGCGGGCATCGCGTACCAGATTCTTGACCTTCCTAAGGCCATCATAATACTCCTTGCCCTGCTTGTAAATCTTGACCGTCTCCTGAAAATTGTTGAGCATGTTGCCAGCCGTCGAGGACGTGTGGACGATGTTCTTGGCGGCATTGATGATGCCCTGGGCAAGATTCCCGGGATCGGTCACTACCCATTGGGCGTGTGCCCTGCCTGCCGAAAGGAGGCAGATACAGCATAAGGCTGTCAGAATTCTTTTCTTCATGTCGTTAATCTTTAATGGTTGATAAATCTTTTCCGTTAGTTCAGAGTCCCATCTTGCGGCCTTTCGGCTTAGGACGGACGTTGATGTGCGGTTTTCTCCGCAGTGTTGTTTCCGAGGAGACCGTGCGGGCAGGCCTGATATTCCTGAAGAACTCGTCCGCATAGGGACGTCTGCCGGTCATCCTGACAAATCGGGCATCCAGTTCCCGGTAAGCCTTCTCCGCCTGTTTCCGTATCACATCCTCCGGACTGCTCCTGTCAATGCCGTATTTCACGAGAAAATCCGGACGGATATGTATCGGGTCATGTACGGAACCCGGCGAGGCGGCAATACTGCCCAGCCTCTCCAGTTCCCCGTTCAGCTTGTCAAGGTATTCAGCCGGAGGACGGGGACACACACTTTCAAAAATCTTCTCCACCGCGTGTGTCAGTCTTGCATCCACCTCCAGAATGTCGGGTACTTCCCCCGTCTGCCTCTTCCGCAGGTATTCGTCAGGAGCCATCCCTTCAAGCTGATGGAACAGACGGTAATCCTCCGTGAGTCCGTAATACTCCTGTATGGAAAGAGGAATATTCCAGCCCTGCATCAGGGACCAGTAGAGGGATGACACGACCTCACGGCGTTTGCTTTCATTAGATTCCAGATCGCTATACATAGATTCAGAAGTTTAATGGGTTGATAAATGATTTCACTTTTTCCTCTTGCTCTCGGCCAGCTGCTTGATTGCCAGCTCGATATTGCCACCCAGCTTCCGGGTAAGCCGCATTACTTCAAGCTTTTCCGTTTCCTCGGTCGTATAGGTGTAGTACTCTTCCGGCGAGACCTCGGTGGCATAGACCGCCGACTGTGTTCCGCCAAGACCTATCCACACTTCCTTGTACTTGCGGGACGGGCTGTTGGCCATGTTGATGGAGAGAATCTGGGCACGTTCCTTATCGGTCAAACCCAGCAGGGACTGGATTTCATCGAACTTGTTGACATACTTCCTCTGGTCCAACAAAATCTTGCAGTCGCTGTTGTTGATGATGGTTCCCTTGACGATGGGTGACGAAATGATGTCTTCCACCTCTTGGGTAACGACAACAGCCTCTCCGAAAAACTTTCGGACGGTCTTGAGTAGGCTAAGCACCCGGCGCCTTATCATATTTCTATGGCAGGTTTCCAAATGCTCGCCTCCGAACCGGACTTACACCTCTCAGCGTATCCGGCTCTCCACTAATTTCAGTCTATCTTTCCGTCATGTATCTTCTTATGACAACTCCTGCACACTGCAATCGTCTTGCGTTTGCGGGCAATCATGTGTCGTTCCCAGCTTTCCTTTCCCTGCAAGTTCTTTAGCTTCCTTACATGGTGCATAACAAGGTCGTCTGTCGTTCCACATAGTTCACACTCACGGGCTTTCAGCCTTTCAACAAGACTTGTCCGTCCCGCAGTATAAATTGTTCGTGGCATAGTGTCACATTCCGATTTATAGGTGGGTTTCTTTCGTTTGAAGCCACCATCGTAAAAGAATCTTTCCTTTACACCTGTTTTAGTCATGTGTTTTATGATAAACCTACCGTTCTTACGATATTTTTTGTTTACCTCACGTGTACGGCAT
>NZ_QTMH01000006.1:0-134532 GCF_003603065.1 Bacteroides sp. AF20-13LB | reverse complement strand
CGTTCTTACGATATTTTTTGTTTACCTCACGTGTACGGCATTTATATTTGCCTGCAAACGTTTTGTACATGCTGTATTCCATGATGTACTTGAAATTATTCAAGGCATGGGCGCAGTTGTTGGCTATGGAGTAATAGTTATAGAAACCCACGATTTCTCGATTATAACTATCAAGGATTTCAAGGTCGTCATTGAATATCAGTCCCGATTTGCATTTCGGTTTCCATATTTCCTTTCCGTTACGGTTTGTCAGTTCTAAGACTCCCAAATTGAAAAGTTTTTTACGGACAGTTTCCATACTGACATTTAAGCAGACCCTTTTACCATAGGTTCTTCTTAATCTACCCCGTTTATCCCTTTTTTGGTCGTTGGACTTTCTTACATTGATTTCATATCCGAGAAATTTGGCTGGTCTTTCCGTGTGAGTGACAAGTGTCTTTTCATCGGACAGCTCCAATGCCAGTTTATCAGCAAGGAAGTTTTTAATATCTTCCTTTATCTGTTGTGCATCTTGCTTGCTTCCGATAATTCCCACAAGAAAATCATCTGCATATCTTGCATATTTCATTCTTCTGTAATCGGCGTCCATTTCTTCGCCGTTGGGATATTTAGCCCGTCCTTTTTCTATTGCTTTCAGTTCAAGGATTAGCTTTGTCCTTTGCCTTTCATCTTTTACGGATTTCAATTTTCGCACAATACGTTTTCTTGCATTGCCAAAGTCCATACTTTCTCTACTGAATCTTCGTTTCTTCCCTTTGTCGAATTTGGCTATGTATTCCTTTATATACTTATCCAGCTTGTCAAGGTATATATTAGCCAATATCGGGCTGATGATACCCCCTTGCGGTGTGCCACTGTAAGTATTGTGAAATTGCCATTCCTCGATATATCCAGCTTTCAAAAACTTGCGTATCAGTCGGATGAATCGTTCATCCGCAATGCGCTCCGAGAGAATGTTTATCAATACATCATGGTTTATATTGTCAAAGAAGCCTTTTATATCTCCCTCTACAAACCATTTTGCACCGCTAAACTCCTTTTGGATATGAGTTAATGCAGTATGGCAGCTTCGATTGGGACGAAACCCATGCGAGGTATATTCAAAACTCCCCTCGTATATGGCTTCCAATACCATTCTTACCACTTCCTGTATCAACTTGTCATTGAAAGTCGGCACGCCAAGAGGTCTTTTCTTACCGTTTTTCTTCGGTATGTACACTCTCTTTGACGGTTGGGGTTGATACGTTTCGTCTTTTAACATATCAATTAACTTTTCAATTCGTTTCAGGCTCATGCTGTCAATGGTCTGACCGTCCGAACCTTTAGTCATGTTACCTTCTTTAGCGTAAATACGCTGATAGGCAACATAGAACATTTCCTCATTGAACAAAATTCTGTAAAGACGTTCAAACTTATAGCTTGCATCCTTACTGTGTTCTGATAGACTGTTTAATACTCTTTCTGGACTTCTCATAATGTCTCTCACATTTTCCGTTAATTGTATTAATAATTAGCTGCTTCCCTTCGCCATGTACAAGGCGTTACCTTGCTCAAACTACTATGGAAGCTCCGTTACCACTCCGAATTTTCATAGGTCGAACCTAATAGCCTTTCGGCACTTCGGGATAGGTAATCCCCGTTTATCACATCGTAACTGTTGGCATGATAGATTGTCGGATACGACTTCCGTCCTTTACTCGCTTACTGCGGTTGTGTCGTGATAAGTTCTTGCTACATTCATACCTATTCACTGAAGTAGTATCACGATATGGCGGTTGATAGTTACCTTACGCCATAGCCTCAAGGGGGACCACTCAGACTATCGTTCAATCAATTCGGACTTTATCCTCATATCTATCTTTTCATCTCGCCATTCAGTCGCAGTTTGGTAACTAACTGACTTATGACTTTTCCGACATGCTACACTCCCTGCTCGGTTAAGTTTTCCCGAAACAGATAAGTCGGCTGATGATAGGTTATTTTTCAAAGAACACGTTCCTAATCTCTTGCCAAAGAGATATTTACGATGCAACCTTTACGGGCGCACAAAGGTACTTCAGATATTCCGCCATACCTTCCTTGCTGATGGCCTTCCATGCCTCCTCCAGCAGAATCATTTTGCGAATACCTTTCAGCTTTCTCATCTTGTTGATGAAGGTTTCCATGATGATGATGGTGACAATCGGGAACAGTACCTTGTTGTCCTTGATATTGTCCAACTCAAAGACAATGAAGCGTTTGGACAACAAATCAAGCTGCTTTTCGGAGTTTAACAGATAGTCGTATTCGCCACCCTTGTAATAAGGTTCCAGCACATTCAGGAATCCCCACACATCAAAATCCTTCTCCCGTGTACGCTTGGTCTTCAGGATTTCCTGATACTCGTCGCGGATGAACTCATAGAAGGTGTTGAAGGACGGAACCACGGTACTGTCCGTGCGTATCTTCTCCAGAAAGAGATTGACCGCGTTGGAGAGTGCCACCTCCTCGGCACGTGTCGGCGGCTCGTCATCACGTTTCCACAGGGTAAGGATAAGCGTCTTGATGGACTCCTTTTTTTCGATATCAAAAGTACCGTCCTCCACGTAGAAAGGATTGAAGGCTATCGGATCGCTCTCCTCATAGGTGAAATAGATGCCGTCCTCGCCATGCGTTCGGGCATGGATAAGGCTGCACAGTCCCTGATAGGAATTTCCCGTGTCCACCAGCAGCACATGCGCTCCCTGTTCGTAATACTGGCGCACCATGTGGTTGGTGAAAAATGACTTTCCGCTGCCCGAAGGTCCGAGGATGAACTTGTTGCGGTTGGTAATCGTACCGTTCTTCATCGGCAGGTCGGAAATGTCCAGATGGACAGGCTTTCCGGTCAGACGGTCCACCATGCGGATGCCGAACGGCGAGAGCGAATCCTTGTAGGACGTTTCCCCGATGAACAGACACAGGGCCTGCTCGATGAAGGTGTAGAAGCTTTCCTCAGACGGAAAATCACCGGCATTGCCGGGAATGCCCGCCCAAAAAAGTGTCGGCACATCAACCGTGTTATGGCGGGGCTTGGCCTCCATCAGGGCAATCTGGCTACCCACATTATTCTTGATACGCTTCAGCTTCTCCCGGTCGTCGCTCCATGCAAAGACATTGCAGTGCGCACGGATGGAAGTGAGTCCCTTGCTGTGCGCCTCGTTCAGGTACTCCTCAATCCATTCACGGTTGATCTGGTTGGAGCGGCTGTAACGGGACAGCGAGTGCATGTTGCGGGCGGTCTGCTCGAATTTCCTCAGGTTCTCCGCCGAATCGTCTATGAAGAGATACTGGTTCACGATATGGTTGCACGTGAGCAGTATCCCTATCGGTGCGGCAAAGGACAGGCGGCAGTCACTGCGGTCCGTGGACAGCCGTTCATAACGGCTGTCCGTACCCACGGATGACGGCAAATCCTCAGTTTCAGAAAGGGTATGCAGACAGAGCACATTGTCGCCGACCTTCATTTCCCCGGCTCCGAGAGTGATGTCCTGCAGGCTGGTCGTATCTTCCTGCGAAAGCGAAAAATACTTTTCGATAATGCCCGCGGAGGTTTCCGTACCGGTAATCTCTTCGTCCGTCAGCCTGACCATGCGGAGCAGACCGCTGTCGTTCACGATACGCTCGAACTGCCCACAGCATTCCAGGAAGCGTGCAACGGTATCCTTGTCCTGCATCTCCTTGGGGATGATAAACCCGCGCGTGAGGGCATTGAAACTGCTTGTCGTGCGGCTGTGTTCCTTCGTGGTCTTAGTCAGGAACAGATAGCAGGTATGGTTCAGGTACGGCCGTTCGTTGAAATGCCTTTCAAAGCTTCGGCTGAGGAAACTCAGGTCATCCCGGCAGATGTCAGGTCTGTAACTCTCCTCGATGAAGATATCCTGCTTGTGGACAATGCTGTAGTTCGGTAGAACCCGGACAGCCTTCGCCCATGTGGAATGGAGGGCCTCGTACTCGGCGCGAGTCAGCGTGAACACTTCCGGCAGCTCCAACCTGTAGGCCACGGTAATGTCGGCATCCTTGCTGATGATGCACCCGTGCTCGACGGCCATCAGCGGAAACCGGCTTTCCAGTGTGGCAGCTTTCATTACATTTCTCATACATTACGTTTTTTCGGGGTTGGACAAATCAACCGGAGGAAACCCTTCCGGTTGATGATGTAGCGGGGATGGCGGCGCAGCGCCTGCAATTTCATCAGTCCCCATTCACCGTATTTCGTGTTCAGGCGGAAAGTCACCCAGACAAGCACCGAGGCGCAGATGACACCGAAACCGATACATACCCACTGGTCGATGCCTGCCATGTACATGACGACAAACAGGACGAACAGGGCGAGCAGTCCGCCGGCGAAGATGAACAGGTACTGGCTTTTCAGCCCCTTGAACTCAGGGCTGCGGCCGATTCCCTTGTTGATAGGATACTCCGCCATAATCAGAGGAAGAATGAGCGTAAGATTGTGGCGGCTACGATTAAAAAGATGCAGGCGCCGAACCAGCTGGCTGCCGTCTTGGAGGTGTCGGGATCTCCCGAGGAAAACTTGGAATAGACCTTCACGCCTCCGATAAGGCCGACCACGGCTCCGATGGCATAAATCAGTTTGGTTCCCGGATCGAAATAGGAAGTGACCATGTTGGTGGCTTCAGTGATACCGCCGATACCGTTACCCTGGGCGAAAGCCCCTGTCGTTGCAAGCAGCATCATGGCTGCAAAAAAGAATCTTTTTTTCATGTGTCGAAACTTTTAATTGGTGAGACAAAAAATGATTTCGACCACGAATATATAACGCTTAATTCATTGATTTACAACACTGACGATGCGTGACATCGGGTGTCATTACGTTACATCGGAAAGGGATTTCCAAACGATATGAAAAAGAATTTTTGGCAGCCGCTTGAAAAAAGGAGAATATAAAAACGGGCACTCTCCATGAAAAAATAAAAACGCTGCAACTTGTCAGAATCAAAAAAGCGAAGTCTGAAAACCGGGCGGCTTTCAGACTTCGCTTCATGTCATGTGAACGCTGTTTACTCTGCTGCTGAATCGGAAGAGAAGACACGCTGTTTCCTCCGTTCCTCCTTTTTCTCTTTTTGCAGCTTCTTTTTGAATTCCATTTCCTTCAGAATCTGTTTCAGCGGCCTGACAGTTTCAGGCTGCTCACGCTTGAACCTCTTGTAGTAGATATCCTCTATGAACTGCGGAAGCGGAGCTTTCCACGGCTCCTGTCTGTGGTTATCAATCTTCCCGAGTTTGTCAGGATTCAGACCAAGTTCACGTGCCATCTGCACATGCCTGTCCGACAGATGGTGACGCTTCTGAGCCGCCATCCATTTTTCCAATATTGCTTTTGTTACTGCCATAATCATTCATTTTTTGCAAAGGTACGAATCTTGCCATTATGATAACGATATGACTATTTGTATTTTATCCGACGTCGTTTTCTGAAAATGAAGAAGGCACGCCGATATCACATCGACATGCCCCCAAAAATATGGCAACAAAAGAAACTATTAAACGAATTTACCTATATCGAAAACTTCTTTTTTCTTCGGAGTACCCCTGCGTCTTAAAAGCGGGTTTCCGGCTTCATCCAGATATTCGTTGAGCAGATGCCCGATTTTATGCTGGCATCCGATTTCGTTTTCAAGAAGATTCAATATTTCCGTACCGGATAACTTGTGATAGATTGTCATGCTCGCACGAAAAGCCTTCTGTTCATCCCGGGTAGCGGAAGTCAGCACTTCCACAACATTATTCATTTCCTCGAATGTCATTGCCGTGTTGAAATCAGGATCAGGCTCCGCACCCACCGGAGCCATAAGTTCTTCCTTTTCCTCCTTGGTCAACCCTTTGTTTTCCTGTACCACATCCTCGGGATTGATTTCTTCATCTTCTTCTATAGGTTCTCTAACCAATGGTTCGGAATGTGTAGGCTTTTTTCTTGCCACATCAGGGTCTTCCAGATAGACGATTCTGGTCTTGCCAATCACGTCGTTATCGTCAACCTGAGAAGGCCGTTCTACAGTTACAGGCTTCTCCTGTACCGCTTTTGTTTCCGGCACATTTTTCTTACGCCTTGCCTTTTTCCTGGCTTTTTCGGCTTTCTTTTCCCTGTATATCCGATATTCTTTACGATATTTCCATAACTTGATACGGGCTATACGCATCATACGGTACACTTTCTCCCATGCGTCATACATTTGCTGACTGAAGATGAATATCCACAATCTGTATAATATGAAGATCGCGCACAGGACTTTGACTGCGAAATAAATTTTAATTTCCATAATCAGCTTTCTTTTCTTCGTACAATTTTATAATCTCGGGTGAATATTTTTTCAGATGCTCGTCCACAATATTATTGATGTAGCCGGACATGGTAGCTTTGGGGTCTATGACCAAAAGCATGTATTTGATTATACAGGCATTCTCCTGTTCTATACAGACCTGTGCCCGCTTTGCCAACGGTTTACAAGTAAGGTATTTTTCTTTGTAAATGGCACATCGTTCATCAATGCCGGGCGATTCTTTCTTTTGTTCAGGAAGGTTTACCGATTCCGCATTTTTCACAGCCTCATTTGATTTGACTGTATCCTTTTGTTTCAAGCCGGACTTTCTGCTGAAAGTCATTTGTACAAGCCTTGCAGAAGCATGAATGGCTATCACTAATACAAGAAATACCATGATAATAACGACTACAATAGTCATAGTGTCAAAAAAGTCTCCCATAATTATTTTTTATATAAAGGTTCATTATTGATTTGATTGTAATAGAGGCCGTCTATTTCCTCCTTATATTGCTCGAAATGAGCGGTCAGTACATTGTCAATGAATTTCGACATACTGATTTTGGGGGCTACAACCGATAAAAACTTCTGTATAAGCCGATAATTGTCGATACCGATATAAGCCTGCTGCCTTTGCAGAACATTTCCTCCCGAAAGGAACTCTTTGCGGTACGAATCCGTGACGTCCTTTCGTTTTTTGGGTTTGCCTGTACTTTTCTCAACAGTTACAGGTCCCGGATTGTCCGCTTCGCACTCATTCCCATCGGATTCATCAGTGGTTATTACATCATCCACGGATATGTCTTTCCCATAATTGGGTATATCCCCGGCCATAATGCCTCTGATCATCTCTTCGTTCACGGTTACTTGTTTTTTTGCCATAGTATTTATTTTTTGAATTTGACCAATAGTTCTTCCGCCAATTCTGTCAGCCCGCTACCCTTCAACGATTTGGCTGGAGGAGGAAACAAGGTACAACGAAAGAAGTTTCGGGTTGTCAAGGATAGTTCCTTGTTGTAGCGGTTGGTTTCTGGGATGATGGTATCCAATACCGTAAATTCCAATTTTTGCATGATGATATTGTAAGCGTCGAAAACTTCCGTGGAAGCGCGGGCATCTTTACGGGTCCAGAAAAAGAGGAATTCTCGCAAGGGAGCTTCCTTGCTTGTCTTGGCATAGTCCCATACGATAGTTGAGAACGAAAGACTGCTTTGCATTACAATACGGTCAGGAATAATCGGGGTTATCACATAGTCCATGTTCACGATGGTGTTGATTACGCCGGAAGAATTCACTGTTCCGGGCAAGTCCACGATAATCAAATCGTAATTCCCATTATTCATAAGTTTCTCCGCGGCATCACGGGCATTTTCCGCTTTTGAACCGACAATCGTATAGGCTTTCTTCCGGATACGTTCGTACTGGGATTTCAGCAGTTGTTTGAAATAATCACTGTTTTCAACTGTGCGCATGTCCCTTTCCTTCATACGTACCAGACTGTACTGCGGATAATCACAGTCGATGACAGCTACATTCAGTCCTTTCAGGTAATGATAATACCCGGCAAGCATAATCGTCATGGTCGATTTTCCCACTCCGCCTTTTTGGTTGCAAACGGCAACTAAAACTGTGTCTTTTTTCATTTTTCTTTCTTTTTTATAGTTAAACATTAATTGGATTCAGTATTCCAGTAAGTAAGGAATGACTGGATATATGCCGTAATACGGTATCTGATCCATTCAGTCTGACGGTCATTACTGCACATCACAAGTCTGTCAGACATTCCTTACTGCCTGTGTGCAGTACTCCATTCGTGCATCATTCCAGTCATACATTCTCTCATCCAGACAGTCAGTCAGCAGGTCCTTCACACACTCTTTACCGCACATATTCTGTCGTTCATGCCGCAAATAAAAAGGAAAATTTTCATACCGGCACTATGTTTCGGATGAGGTGACGACCCGTGTCATCAAATGACATCTTATTACATATAAAATACTGTTTTACAGATAGATATACTTCCGTAACTTTGCCACCGACAACGGAACGGATACCGGATGGAGCTATCCCGAAGCCGAAGAATGAGGCCGAGGGTCAAAACTCAATTTGACTTCAGGCAAATTCATGTTCAAGCGAACATAGCAAGTTGTGTTTTGGGCAGCCCGAAATGATTCGGGCATCCCAAAACAAACTTGCCACTCGCCTGAAGGCTCGGGAGGGATTTCCTCCAAAGTCGGAAATCCATGACGTAAAATCAGAAACAGAAAATCTCAATGCGTATGGAAGAAAACAGTAAAAGAAGAACAAGAAGAAGCACGGGCAGAAAACCGAAGACCGACCCGGCAGTATTCCGCTACGGTATCAAACTGACTTCGGAAGAGAACGGAAATTTCGAGCTGCTGTTTGAAAAATCCGGGATGAAACAACGGGCAAGATTCATCAAGGCGATGATTTTCGGACGTGAAATGAAGGTCGTCAGAATCGACAAGGCTGCGATGGACTACTACATCAGACTTACAAATTTCTATCACCAGTTCCAGGCCATCGGCAACAACTACAACCAGACTGTGAAAGCCGTCAAGTCCAATTTCGGCGAGAAACGGGCGTTCGCCCTGCTCCGTAATCTGGAGAAGGCCACCATCGACCTGGTGGTGCTGAGCAAGCGGGTTATCATGCTTACCCGGGAGTTCGAGGAGGAATACCTTATAAAAAGAAAGAAGGAGGAACAGCAGAATGGTAGCTAAGATCAACAGGGGGGTATCGCTCTACGGGGCGGTCATCTACAACCAGCGTAAAGTGGACGAGGCAACCGCACGTATCATCGCGGGCAACCGCATGATTACCGACCTCACCGGAAATCCCCACAATATCATGCAGCAGACACTGTGGGCTTTCGAGAGCTACCTCGCCGCCAACAGGAACACGGAGAAGCCGGTACTGCATATCTCCCTGAACCCATCGGTGGACGACCGCCTCACGGACGGGCAGTTCGCGGAACTGGCACGCGAGTACATGCAGAAGATGGGCTACGGCGACCAGCCCTACATCGTCTATCTGCATGAGGACATCGACCGCAGGCATGTCCATATTGTCTCCACCTGCGTGAAGGAGAACGGCGAAAAAATCAGTGACGCATATGAATGGAACCGTTCGATGAAAGCCTGCCGGGAACTGGAAAACAGATTCGGGCTCAAGCCTGTGGCTGACAAGCGGAACGAACTGCTGGAACCGTATCTCAAGAAGGCGGACTACCGGGACGGGGACGTGAAACGTCAGGTCGGCAATATCCTCAAAAGCGTGTTCACCGCCTACCGCTTCCAGACATTCGGGGAGTTCAGTGCCATGCTCTCATGCTTCAACATCGAGGCCAGACAGGTTCGGGGAGAATTTGAAGGCTCACCTTACAACGGCATCGTATATACCCTGACGGACGATGCGGGCAGGCCGGTATGTACGCCCATCAAGTCTTCGCTCATCGGCAAGCGCTTCGGCTACGAAGGGATAGAAAAAAGGATTGCCGTCAATGTCCGAGATTTCAGAAGCCGGAAGTGGCAGCCGAAAATCCATGATGCCGTCACGCTGGCCATGCACGGCTGCCGTGGAAACCGGGAAGATTTCATCCGGCTGCTCGGGGAAAAGGGCATTGATGTGGTGTTCAGGGAAAACGAGGAAGGCCGCATCTACGGCGTGACCTTCATAGACCACAGGAATCGTGAGGTATATAACGGTTCCCGTCTGGGCAGGGAGTTTTCCGCCAACGCCTTCGAACAGCTTTTTAACAGGCCGCAGGAATTTCCGGAGCCGGAATTCCCCGGACAATATACCTCCACACGGGAGAGCCTTTCCGACAACATGGAAAGCGCCATCGAGCAGGCTTTCGGAATATTCAGTCCCGACATCAACGGACCGGACCCGCAGGAGGAGGCACTCGCCCGCAGACTGCAACGTAAGAAAAAGAAGAAACGCCGTTCACGCGGCATATCCTGATTGTCAATTACCAACCATCAAAATTTTTACAGTTATGCAACAAGAAGATGATTTGAGAGGACTGGCCAAGGTCATGGAGTTCATGCGTGCCATTTCCATCGTGTTTATTGTGATCCACGTCTACTGGTTCTGCTACAGCGCATTCGTGGATATGGGCATCAACATCGGAGTCGTGGACAGGATTCTGCTGAACTTCCAGAGGACGGCAGGACTGTTCAGCAACCTGCTTGTGACGAAAGTGTTCGCCTTCATATTCCTGGGACTTTCGTGTCTGGGTACGAAAGGTGTCAAGAACCAGAAGATGACGTGGCGGAAAATATACGCCGCCTTCCTCGGCGGCATCGTCCTGTTCTTCATGAACTGGTGGATGCTTGACCTGCCGTTCAGTACGACAGTGAACGCTACCGTATATACGCTGACGCTCACCGCAGGCTACATTCTCCTGCTCATGTCGGGAGTATGGATCAGCCGTATGCTGAAGCATAACCTCATGGAGGACGTGTTCAACACCGCCAACGAAAGTTTCATGCAGGAAACAAGGCTCATGGAGAACGAGTATTCCGTCAACCTGCCCACGAAATTTGTCTATCAGGGCAAGGAATGGGACGGCTGGATCAATATCGTAAACCCGTTCCGGGCCTCTATCGTGCTGGGAACACCCGGCTCGGGAAAGAGCTATGCCGTGGTAAACAACTACATCAAACAGCAGATCGAGAAATCATTTGCCATGTATATCTATGACTACAAGTTTCCGGACCTCTCGGAGATAGCCTACAACCATCTGCTCAAGCACAGACAACATTACAAGGTCAAGCCGGAATTCTACGTCATCAATTTCGACGACCCCAGACGCAGCCACCGCTGCAATCCCATCAATCCAAGATTCATGGCGGACATATCGGATGCCTATGAGTCAGCTTACACGATAATGCTCAACCTGAACAAGACCTGGATACAGAAACAGGGTGATTTTTTCGTGGAGTCACCGATTATCCTGCTTGCCGCAATCATCTGGTATTTGCGGATTTACAAGGACGGAAAGTATTGCACGTTCCCTCATGCAATCGAATTTCTTAACAAGCCGTATGCCGATATCTTCACGATTCTTACCTCTTATCCGTCCCTCGAAAACTATCTTTCCCCCTTTATGGACGCATGGCAAGGTGGAGCTCAAGACCAGCTCCAGGGCCAGATAGCAAGTGCGAAAATCCCTCTTTCGCGAATGATCTCGCCACAGCTTTACTGGGTGATGACGGGAGACGATTTCACCCTTGACCTGAACAATCCCGAACACCCCAAAATCCTCTGCGTGGGCAATAATCCGGACAGGCAGAATATCTATTCGGCGGCTCTCGGCCTGTACAATTCGCGCATCGTCAAATTGGTGAACAAGAAAGGACAACTGAAAAGTTCCATCATCATCGACGAGCTTCCGACCATCTATTTCCGTGGTATCGACAACCTGATTGCGACCGCCCGAAGCAACAAGGTGGCCGTCTGTCTCGGCTTCCAGGACTTCTCGCAGCTTGCACGCGACTACGGCGACAAGGAGGCGAAGGTCATCCAGAACACGGTGGGCAATATCTTCAGCGGACAGGTGGTCGGAGAAACGGCAAAATCACTGTCGGAACGGTTCGGCAAGATTCTCCAGCAGCGGCAGTCCATATCCATCAACCGTCAGGACACTTCGACTTCCATCAACACGCAGCTTGATTCCCTGATACCGGCCTCCAAGATAGCCAACCTTTCGCAGGGTACGTTCGTGGGCAGCGTGGCAGACAATTTCGGGGAAGAGATAGACCAGAAGATTTTCCATGCCCGCATCATCGTGGACAGCGCAAAGGTATCGGAAGAGATGAAAGCCTACAGGAAAATTCCTGTCATCAACGAGTTCAGGGACGCGGACGGAAACGATATCATGCAGCAGCAGATTGACCGCAACTACTCGCAGATAAAGGCGGACGTGTTGCAGATAATAGAGGATGAGATAACACGCATAAAAAATGATCCGGAACTGAGACACCTCATCCCGCAGCAGGAGGAAGAAGAGAACAATGACGGAGAATAAAGGAAAAAGGAGACCGCTGTTTTATTTCCGCCTGCAAAGGTCGTCCCGTGCCCGCTGGATTGTGCAAGGCCGGGCCCCTCCGTGGTTTGCTGAAAAAATCATCCTCGCACGAGTGCTCCGGTATTTTTTCGCAAAGCCTTGCGCAATCCGGCACGGGACAGAAAGGCAGGCAAGAAATAAAATACCGGCTTGACAAGCCGCAGATGTCTAACTCAAAAAAATGAAAGATATGAGCAGAAGCAACTTCACCCCGATGGAAAGATTCCATGAGATTCTAAACGGACACGGACTACAGGCCATGAACGTAGGTATAAATCATATCCGCATCTTTAGGGACGGCCGGAAAATATTCGACTACTATCCGCTGAGGATGAAACTTTTCGACTACCACAACTGGTACCAGCTTACCTATCCATCCTTCGGCAATGGCGACGGGAAATGGGAACAGGAACTTCAGGAGATAATCGGCAGACTTTCCGCCGCATAAACGGTATGCTATGGCAGCGCACATGAAAAAGACGGAATGGGACAACATTCCCGAATGGGCCATATATGCCCTGGAATACGGAACGGAAGAGGACGGCAGCCTGAACGAAGAGGAACGGGCCATGATTGAAAAATTTATCGACACACATTTCCCGAAAGGCTACACGATGAGCGTGGATTGGGACGCCTGCAACGAGTTTGACCGCTATCCCGCATTTGGAGAGCCTTGCAAGACCTGCAAGGTTCTTTTTGTTTCACCATAAATACACGGAAAGATGAAAAGAATGACACTGAGCGAATACCTCGCTGTCCCGGAAGATTACCGGGGAGTATGGACTACCGAACGATGGGACATTCCCGATTGGGAAAACTTGAGAAAAAGCCACATGGGAAAACGTACCCTGATGGTATATGACAAAGGCACGTGCCTGCTTGTCGAGGGGCTGAGTCTTGAAATCGTGGATGACAGTTCCTGGAAAAAGCCGGAGGAAATCAAGAAGGAAATCCGTGAAAAATATCAGGAGTACCGTACTGAAAAGGGACATGAACCACATTTCCTCGAATGCATCATACGCTGGAACGACACCTTGGAGACACTGGAAACAAGAATCGCCCTGGACATGGATTCCGATACGGAAATGGACGATGAAATCTTCTTCTACTGCGATACTCTGGACAGCCTGCTGTCGCTGGCTGACAGAAGCGGGGAAGATTTTGTCATAGCCGGATGTTACGGCTTCGGTGAGTATGAAGAACTATTGCAACAACTTAAAGACAACCGGATATGACAATCAAATGCCAGGAACACTACGACAAGGTGGTGGAATACGCAAAAAGCATCGGAGACAAGACCTTGCAACGCTGCATTGAAGACTTGAAGCAGTGGGAAAAGAACTCAAACGGGAAATATGAAATAGAACTCTACTGGGACTTTGCACCCCATTCGTTCGGATTCGCCGAAAGAACTCCCGACGGACGGACAGGAGTCGTCGGAGGGGTACTCTATCATGGCAGACCGGACGAATCATACGCCGTGATGCTCAATCCGTTCCATGGATGGAGCATACACACCTGAAGATAAAATCCTGTAAAGCCCATTTCCCCCGGTAAATGAGAAAATGGGCTTTCATCACTTTTGTAACCTGTCTAACAGGAGCGTTCGTACCACCTCATAGCCTTCCTGCGGATTGAACTCCTCATCCGGCCGAAGCAACTGCATGGTATCACCCAAGAACTCATCATCCTGCATTTTGTCTTCCATATTGATAATAAATTCTTTGTAAGTAGGAATGTGGTCAACCACAAATTCCATATACTTCTGATAGCAAGCCAGCACGTTGTCTATGTTGATGTCTGATGTGGTCAAGGCCTTGTACAAATCATACAAATCACGTCCTTTTCTCCGTTGGTACAAGGCACGCAGTTTTGTACCTACCAGTTCATCCAACTGGTAAGTCAGAACATCGCATTTTCCGTTATACCATTTGTTGACCACTGAAAATGGCATACGTTGCATAGGCAGTACACTGAAATGTTCCTTGCAGTTGATTTCCACTTTCAGATGAATCGGGACCACTGGTATGGATTCTGATTCCAGCCTGAAAATCAAAGTGTTGTTGTGCTTTTTCTGCTTCACTTTCGGCTCCCCGAGAAAAGCGAGTGCATCTCTTATATGGTCATAGGTCTCTTTGATCGGTTCTGCATTAATCTGTACCAAGTCAATATCTTCACTGTACCTGGGTTGGGGCGAGAGGAACAACTTGTGTAATGCGGTCCCTCCGCGAAAAGCCAGATGTGAAGCAAGATATTCATCCTTGTATATCTCAGTCAAGGCTCTGCATATCAGCAGATCCTGTTCGACCTGTTCGGACTCTGTCCATGGAACATGTTCGCTCCATTCCCTGATTGCAAATTCCGGTATCATTCGTCTATTTCTATTTCCTGGTTAATGATTACTTTCCATTTCTTGTCAACCTCACAACCTTCTGTCGGTTTGTTTATCTTAAACGGTATCTTTCTGAATTTTAATCCTGCAACCTCCATTTTGGAATATAAGGTTTCCGCCAAATCCGCTCTTTCCAATACATGTTCCAGAATATAACCCAGACGTTGAAAGACCGGTATGGCCGATGTCTTGAAAAAGGAATCATCGAGGCTGTCCAGATTCATTGTCTCAGCCAATTCATTCAACACGGTGCAGACGCGATTCAGACCACCTACACTTTTTTCGTTTTCCACCAGGTCAACGGCTGTCAGTTCAGGACAAGAAACATTGATGTAACCTGTCTGCGTCTTGTGCTTCCTTACAAATTCCATACTTATTTTCTTCTTGGAAAAGAACAATATGGATGTTCCGCTCTTTGAAGTATTCCTCATGCTCGGTTGTTCCACCATGAGGGAAAATGTCTGTACTCTTTGATGTGATGCGCCATAAAATGAAGCCGCATTCAAAAGAGCAACATAATATCTTTTCCCAAGATAGGACATCAGCTGATCCATATAGAAAACAGGCGGAATTACGCCTTTTAACGAATATTCCACAGGCATAATGACATAAAAATTACGCCAGGGAGAAACTATCTTCGCTTTGGCGGCCAAACGGTACAATGCGGTTTTGATATATACCTTACCCGCTGAAGGGAATTGCTTTTCTATATCCTCTTTAGTGAAGGTGTAATATCCCCTTACTTCCCGGCTTTCAATCCAATCTGACAAAGTTTCTATATGCTTCTTCATAACTTAGTTGCAATGACATTGCAAAAGTAGTCATTTTTTGACTACTTACGCAGATTTATTGCATTTTTTTGTGCTGAAAGGGAATTTTTCTCCATATTTCTATAAAATGGCATCATAAGCCACGCTTCACTTGATAAGTCCCTTCAGAGAAGTTAACTCGGAGGGCGAATACCTCCACGTTCAAGCCTCCGGTTTTCGGGACACAAAATTCCCTGCGGTAATTTTCCCCCCGAAAAAACGCTCCGGTATTGCCGTCCGAGTTGGGGAAAGTACCGGGACTTAGCAAGCGAAGCGACCTACGACGCATAGATACAGGTCAATATAAAAAAGAATCTGACGGGAGAACCATGCTCCCGTATGCCGTCCCAATGGATTACACGATCCGGTTATTCCCGTAAAAAAATCCGCTTCCTGTCACAAAAGGACATATCAAGGGGGACAAAAGCAGCTCGCTCCCAACTCTGCATAATTACAGTTTTTCCTTTTCTTCTGTGCGGCTGTGCGTACCGCCATGCCCTTGTCTGTCCGGCCTGTTCCAGCCTTTTCCCTTTCCTTTGCCGCCTTTCGTTTTTTCTCCTTTTCCTGCCGTTTTACCCCGTTTTTTCACTCCGTTTTCTCCGGCCTGCGGTGTAATGTGATGACACAAGATGCAATATATATCCTAACGCATTGCAAATCAATTATTTATCAATTTTTCTCCTATATATTTGCGGTGACAACATGAGTTATCAACACTAAAAATCAAAAATTATGGCAAAGAAAAATGCACGGGAAGAACCCCCGAAACCGCAGGTTACCGAAAACGAGCAGATGAGTGACATCGTGTTTATCCTCGACAAGATGGAACTGATTCTGGAAGCGGTGTCGCAAATCGGACAGGACGGAAAATTCAACACGGTAGCCGCCGACAGGCAGAACCGGAACTCCTTCCTGAAGATTGACCGCTATGCAGATGCCTTCGAGAACTTCATCAAGAACTTCTGGAGCCAGCTGAAAGACCCGACACGCTTCGGAATCCTCTCCGTCAAGGAAGACAGGCTGGACGATCCTGCCGTACAGCAGGCCATCGAGGACATCGCCGCAGGAAAAAAGACAAAAGTCGTGGAGGAATTTCTCAAGCAGTACGAGATTGTTCCGCGCAACAAGGAAAACCAAAGTATCAACCAAAAAAATCAAGAAGAAATGGCAAAGAAAAATGAAACCCAGCAGCAGGCTGCCGCAGCTGACAGCCAGCCGCAGACCCAGTCCCCCCAGTACCGTTACAACGAGTCCATGATTAACTGGGAACAGCTAAAGAATTTTGGAATCTCCCGTGAATACCTCCAGGAACGCGGACTGCTCGAACAGATGCTCAAGGGATACAAGACCAACCAGGTAGTACCCATCAGCATGAACTTCGGTTCGGCCGTACTGAGGACTGACGCACGTCTGTCATTCCAACAGTCCATGGCGGGCGAAGTGGTGCTCGGCATCCACGGTATCAGGCAGAAACCCGACCTTGACCGACCGTATTTCGGACATATCTTCTCCGACGAGGACAAGAAGAACCTGCTGGAAACGGGCAACATGGGACGTGTCGTGGAACTGAAAGGACGCAACGGGGAATATATCCCTTCCTTCATCAGTATTGACAAGCTGACCAACGAGGTGGTCGCCATGAAAGCGGAGAATGCTTTCATCCCAAGGGAAATCAAGGGCGTGGAACTGACAGAGCAGGAGCAGAATGACCTGCGTGAAGGCAAGAAGGTCTATGTCGAGGGCATGATCGCCAAGTCCGGTAACGAGTTCAACGCCTTCATCCAGGTGAATGCCGAACGCAGGGGTGTCGAGTTTATTTTCGAGAACGACAAACTCTTCAACCGCCAGACACTCGGGGGCGTGGAACTGACACAGAAACAGATTGAGGACCTGAACGCCGGAAAAGCCATCTTCGTGGAGGGAATGCAGCGCAAGGACGGTGAGGTGTTCTCCTCTTACGTGAAGTTGGACGAGGCGACGGGCCGCCCGTCCTACACCCGCTACAACCCGGACTCTCCGGAAGGCGCACGAGAAATCTATATCCCCAACGAAATCAACGGGGTGAAGATTACGGCGGAGGAACAGCAGCAACTCCGTGACGGCAAGGTGATTTTCCTCAATGACATGGTGAACCGCAAGGGAGAGGAATTCTCCTCCTTCATCAAGGCCGATTTGGAAACGGGACGCCTGAGCTACTCCCGTACGCCGGACGGTTTCGAGCAGCGCGAGGATTTCAAGATTCCAACCAAGGTATGGGACGTGGAACTGACCAGACAGCAGCGTGCGGACCTGCAGAGCGGAAAGGCCGTGCTGGTGGAAGGCATAAAGGGATATGACGGGAAGACCATCTCGCAGTACGTCAAGGCGAACTTCAACCAGGGGCGTCTGGACTTCTACAACGAAAATCCCGACCGTAAGCGTGACGCGTCACAGCGAAACGTGGTGGCCAACAGCCAGCGACAGGAACAGGGAAACCGCAAGTCAAAAGGTGCGAGCATTGCCTGATGGCAGGTTACTGAAAAATGAATGTTGAATCAAAAAAAGAAAGAAATATGAAAAAGGAAAACGGAAACGACATGCCTTTCAAGGCTGATGAAGTGAACTGGGACGAACTCTCCGGTATCGGTATCATGAAGGACGAGCTGGAACTCTCCGGCGAAATGGACACCCTCCTCAGGGGAGAGAAAACAAAAGTGATGTCCCTGAGCCTCGTACTCCTCGGCGTGGACGTGGTGATGGACGCCACGCTCCAGCTGGTCCGCAAGGGCGAGGCACCGCTGCTGGAAATCCAGGGCGTAACGCCGCTGGGCAAATAATCTGGAAGCAATTATCAAGTAAACCGATGTCTTACCGCCGTTTCCTGTCTTCCGCATGGAAAACGGGAAACGGCTTAATTTTTATCTTACAATATGATAGCAATCATCGCAGAAAAGCCGAGTGTAGGCATGGACATAGCCCGTGTAGTCGGGGCTGATACAAGAAATGACGGCTACTGTTCCGGCAACGGATATATGGTAACATGGGCACTGGGACACCTCGTGTCGCTGGCCATGCCGGACACTTACGGTTACACGAAAACAGCGGCGGAGGACCTGCCGATGCTGCCGGACCCGTTCCGCCTGGTCTCCCGACAGGTGCGCACGGACAGGGGAATGGTCACGGACATCGCCGCCTCGAAACAGCTGAAAGTCATAGAAAGCGTGTTCAACCGCTGTGACAGCATCATCGTGGCTACCGATGCCGGTCGCGAAGGGGAACTTATCTTCCGCTGGATATATGCCTTCCTGGACTGCAAGAAACCGTTCCGCCGCCTGTGGATTTCCTCGCTGACCGACGAGGCCATACGGAAAGGTCTGGAGGAACTGAAGGACGGCTCGGAATACGACAGCCTGTATGCCGCCGCCGACAGCCGCGCGAAGGCGGACTGGCTGGTGGGCATGAACGCCAGCCGGGCCCTGGCCATCGTCTCCGGCACTCCGAACAGTTCCATCGGGCGGGTGCAGACCCCGACACTGGCCATGATATGCGCCAGGTTCAAGGAAAACAGGGGATTCGTCTCCACCCCTTACTGGCAACTGCATGTCACCCTGCAAGGGAAATGCACACACCGCCGTTTCTTCCATGTCGGGAACTTCAACGACAAGGCGGAGGCCGAAGCAGCATACAGGCATATCCCCTCCGGCTCCGTGGCTGAAATCACGAAAGCGGAACGCAAGGAAACCGTGCAGCAACCGCCGCTGCTCTACGACCTTACGGCACTCCAGAAGGACTGCAACGTGCATCTCGACCTGCCGGCGGACAAAACGCTGGACATCGCCCAGGCCCTGTACGAGAAGAAGCTGGTGTCCTATCCGAGGACGGGAAGCCGCCATATCCCGCAGGATGTCATGGCGCACATCCCGGAACTGCTGGAAAAGATTTCCGTCCTGCCGGAATTCCGGGAATACGGGAAGGCGTTCGACCTTTCCACCCTGAACACCCGCAGCGTGGACGACACGAAAGTGACCGACCATCACGCGCTGGTCACGACCGGTGTCACACCGGAGGGACTTTCCGAAGCGGAAACCGCCGTCTATACGCTGATAGCCGGACGGATGCTGGAAGCGTTCTCGCCACCCTGCGGGAAGGAGACACTGCGGATGGAGTGCCGTATCGGGGACATGGCTTTCCGCTCGAAGAGTTCCACGGTCACCAGTCCAGGCTGGCGCGGGGTGTTCGGCAGGAAAGAGGACAAGGAGGAGGACGAGGAAGGGCTGAACGACGGGGAAGCCGTCTTTGCCGTAGGGGACAGAGTCCCGGTATCGGGCCACGGACTGGTGCAGAAGAAGACCATGCCCAAGCCGCTCTATACCGAAGCCACGCTGCTTGCGGCCATGGAGACCTGCGGAAAGGACATCGCCGACGGACAGGCGCGTGAAGCCGTCAAGGATCTGGGGATCGGCACGCCCGCCACGAGAGCCGCCATCATCACCACCCTGTTCAAGAGGGACTATGTCGAGCGGAACGGGAAAAGCCTCGTGCCCACGGAAAAGGGACTTCTCCTCTACGGAGCCGTGAAAGACATGCTGGTGGCGGACGTGTCCCTGACCGGAAGCTGGGAAAACGCCCTGGCGCAGATAGAACGGCATACGCTCGACCCGGAAACGTTCATGGCGTCCATCAGGGACTATACCCGCAAGGCCACCGGGGAGATTCTGAAACTCTCCCTGCCGGCGGCTCCCGTCCGCACGTTCACCTGTCCCAAATGTAAGACGGGCCATGTCATCCTCAGGGGCAGGACGGCAAAATGCGACAATGAAGGCTGCGGCCTGCTCGTGTTCCGCAAGTTCCTGAACAAGGAACTGACGGACCAGCACCTGGAACAGCTTTTCTCTTCCGGCTCCACCCGGCTCATCAAAGGGTTCAAGGGCAAGAAAGGGATAGCCTTCGATGCGGCCCTGGCTTTTGACGCGGGTTTCAACCTGACCCTGTCGTTCCCGAAAAACGGGAACGGGAAGAAACAGAAGCGGTGAAGCCATTCCGGTTCACGGGGCGAAGGTCGCGGACCGCCTGTTTCCACCGGCAAGGCCGGGCCGCGGGCGGTTTCAGGGAAAAATCATCCTCGCCCGGAAGGGCTGCGGTATTTTTCCCGAAAGCCTTGCCCGTGGAGACGGTCCGCAGGAAGGCCCCGGAAACGGGAATGGCATTCCCTTAAAAACATGGAGATTATGAAAACGATAGAACGGATCAAGAAAATAACCGGCAACCGGTGGGCAAAGACTGCCGCACTGGCCGTCACGGCCGCCATTGTGTTCAGCTGGCTTTACTCGCACGGCATATCCCCCATATGGACCGCCGTGGCCATCGTATGTTTCAGAGGACTGTTCAGGTTCCTCTACCGGATAGCCTGTTTCCTCGTGGCTCTCGCCATCATCCTGTGCATCCTGAGTTTTCTGGTCTTCTAAGATCTGACAAAGTGGAACATAGCGGATTTTACATTTACAGTTATATAAGGAGCTGTCCAGATGAGGACGGCTCTTTTTTTATCGCCATGTCCGTTGCTCAGAAAAAATGGAAAGACAGGAATGGAAGACGCAGACATCGGCAGTCCGAGGAACTACAGGGCAAAGTTGGCGTATGCTTCTTGTCGGACGGCAAGGTCGAGCCGCAAGCGGTTTCGGAAAAAATCATCCTCGCCCGGAGGGCTGCGGTATTTTTCCCGAAAACCTTGCCTTTCCGGAAGCATTCGCCGCCGGGCCCTCGTAGTTCAACGGGCTGCCAAAGCCCGAGTATTCACAATTAAAACAATAAGGATCATGAGACAAGCGATCATCACAAGACAACCGTCACAGGCTCCGATGCGGATGCCAGTGGCAAGAAAACCCAGAGTGCAGGTGCCGGAACCGGCCATGAAGTTCCCGCCAAGAGGAAGCGGGCCGGTACATATCTCAGCCCTGCTGAACCCGATACTGGAAATCAGCCGGCATCCGGACAGGAACAGGCTGCTGGCGGAGTTTTTCAAGGACGCATGAAACCTATGTCTAATCATTTTAATACGAAAGATTATGTTCTTTACACAGTTCAACCAACTGATGACCGGAAGCGTGGACGTCACGATGGTCATCCGCAAATCAACCACGGGCATGACGGTATCCGTGCTGCCCAAGTCGAACGGTCTCAAGGACGAGGCCCAGAACCATATCGTGCCGCTGACCCTGTCCGGAACACCGGAAGAGCTTGACAACGGCTTCTTCCAGACCATCGCAAGACCCGTACAGAAAGTATCAGGCCTGCTGGCCAACATGGCAGAGTTCGAGAAGCAGGCGGACAAGGCAGCGAAAGACAGCAAGGCGGTCAAGGATATGAAAGCGAAAGAAACCAAGGAGGAGAAAGAGAAACGGGAAAAATATGAAAAACTGATGAAGAAGGCGGACGAGATGGTTGCGGCAAAGAACCACAAGGAGGCCGTGGCCGTACTCGGACAAGCCAAAGCGTATGCCAACCCTCAGCAGGTAAAGGAAATCGAGGAAAAGATCAAGGCGCAGACCGCTGAGCTCAACAAGGGCAGCCTGTTCGGCATGGAGGCCTTTGACCAACAGCCGGCTCCACAGCCGGTGTCACAGCAGCAGCCGCAACAGGTACCGCAATCCCGTCCGATACAAAGACCGGCTCCGGGAAACATTCCACAGCAGCCGCATCCGGCAAGCCAGGGACAGCAACCTGTCAGACAGCCGATACCGCCGCGACAGCCTGTACAGCAAACGTCTCCTTATCCCGGGCAACAGCCATACCACGCGCAGCCGTATCCCGGACAGGGAGGGCAATATCCGCAACCGGGCGCATACGGGCAGCATCCGGCTCCACAGCCATCGCAGCCGGTAGCATGCTTTGAGGAAAGCATGCCGCAGTACGACGGATATGCGGCGCAGGAAGACGGGCTGTCCGCTTATGGACAGGACGAGCCGGATTACAACCCGGAAGAGTATGCGGGATATCCCGACTTCCCGATGGAAATGCTGAAAGGCGGAAACAGATACCAGACTACCAACCCACAAATGTAAGATTATGGCACTCGAAGTAAAAGGAATGACACGCTCATTCAAGTTCAAGAAAGGAACGGAGTATGTGACTCTGGCTGACCCAGGCACGGATTTCACCCCGGATATGGTCATGAACTACTATTCCAACATGTACCCGGAACTGACCACGGCAACCGTGCACGGGCCACTCATCAAGGAAGATATGGTTGAGTACGAGTTCAAGACAACCATCGGAACAAAAGGATGACGGATATGGCAAAGGAAAATAAAAAAGGAAAGGAAGAATCATGCAGACTCTTAAGCGAATTTCAGATGGAGCAGCTTGCAAGGTTCATCATACAAGGAACCGGACAAGTCTACCATTACGGAACCGAAAAACGGAAAAGGATTGCGGCGCCCAGCGGTGCCGTAATCGTTTTTTGAATACGGTCTTCTCCAGCTGCGTGCCCGGATTCCTTGTAAAGGACTATGAGGGGAAACCGTTCAATATCCTGACGGAAGACAACTACGAATACCTGCTCGGCTCATACCTAAGATACGCGGAACTCACGGGGGTAAAAGCCCGGCATGTCCCCGGCAGGAATATCGGAGAAAGCATAGACCAGCTGGTCTATGACATGGAAACGCTGCTCAAGGACGATGTCGGTGTCAATATAGAACAACAGGGACAGCGCCTGTACTTTAACTTGTGGAAATGTCATGAGTGGGGAGAATATACGCTGTACTATTTCCCCGTGAAATTTGTGGAAGAACTGAACCCTGTACTGAGACGCATCGCCATATCGTTTATCAACGGTATGGCGAATGCCAACGGGATAACCACGATTCTGGACGGTGACGATACGGAAACGGTGCTTGACTGGATTGAAACGGATGACCGGGATGAACCGGAAGACGATACACGACGCAGGAATGCCATCGTCAGCTCATACAGGAACGGGAAAATCAGAAGGCTGCTGCAAAGGGTGGAAAGCACATCCTATTACAAGAACCTGCCAGCCGCCATACGGAGATATTCCCCGCAGGACGGATGGGAAGCGGTTTTGCTGGAACTGATGGAAGAGGGGCTGCAGTTCCTCTTCCCGGAAAAGCCGATCATGCGCTACTGTTATGACCCGTTCTTCGAGGAGGAACCGGATTACCGGCCGATGGATCTTGACAGGCAGATACGCATAGCTTATGACATCCATGACATTGTGACGGAAAGTCTTGAGGAACAATATAATTCCGAGAGGCTGGAGACATACGATCTGATTCCGATCACCACAATGGCCCTGTCTCCGGAAACGGACAGCCTGTTTAAAATGGAGGACGACTACCCTGAACGCTTTTTCAAATGGTCGGACAAATTCATAAACCATATATCAAATAATAAAGAAGATGGGAAAAAATGAACTTACGAATATGATACATGCCACCCTTTGTCCCCGTGCGGTACTGATAGCCTACACTTATGAAGGGGATAAAAAGTATTTCCTGGAACAGCGGTCCATTGACGGGAAAGGAAAGATGGGCGAAGGACATCCCGTAACGGTCGAGTTCATGAACGAGCTGGTACGGAACTATTCGGAGACACACGGTAGTACGCCATACGGCAGGCTGCCGTCCAATCTTCTGTATGCAGATTCCCGCAAAGGAAGCGAAAAATACATCTGGTATAATCCCCCGCAAAAACGGATGATGTATTTTGTCAGCGGCCTCGAAATCGAGAATGCGGAATACAACCTGCCGGGAATCATCTACGAAGCCAGGGAGTCGCAGCTGGACGTTTATGCCTACAAGGATGACCGGCCTGACAGGGAGACGGACCTTTATGCGGCACCTTTATTCAATGTGACAGGCTCAAGCGTATGCCTCGGTTCGGCCAGGATAGAAAAGCCACGGGACATGACTTACTTGAACCTGCTTGAATACTGGGAAAGAAAATTCTGGCTGACAGAGTTTTCCCACTTAGGGGGCCACGGGAATCCGACCAGATCAAATCTCGTGCTGGTGACAAAGGCAGCGAGGGACAAACCTTTCGACCTCGGAGAATTGAAATCATTACGAAATCTCAAACTTAAAGACATCCTGAAATGAAAAGAGTACACTACACAGACAGCTATCTCATCAACCCGCAGCATCCGGTGACGGTGAACCTCATCGGTGCGGGAGGGACAGGCTCGCAGGTGCTGACCTGCCTGGCAAGGCTTGATATAACGCTCCGGGGCCTCGGGCATCCCGGACTTTTCGTGACGCTCTATGATCCCGACATCGTGACGGAAAGCAATATCGGGCGCCAGCTCTTCAGCATTTCGGATGTGGGATTGAACAAGGCGCAATGCCTGATTACGCGGATAAACAACTTCTTCGGCAACGACTGGAAAGCCTTTCCGGACATCTATCCGGTAATACTGAAAGATACCAGGCGAGACAACCTGGCCAACATCACGATAACCTGCACGGACAACATCAAGTCACGCCTTAATCTGTGGAACATCCTGAAGGCGGTGCCGATATCGGAATACAGATCATACGACACACCCCTGTATTGGATGGATTTCGGGAACACGCAGGCATCCGGGCAGGTTGTCATGGGGACAATACCTAAAAAGATCAAACAGCCTGAATCCGGACTGTATGAGACAGTGGCTTCCCTGAAAGTCGTTACCCGTCTCGTGAAGTATGCGATGGTGAAAGAAAGCGATTCCGGTCCGAGTTGCTCTCTTGCAGAGGCCCTGGAAAAGCAGGACCTCTTCATAAATTCCACATTGGCACAGCTCGGCTGTAACATCCTTTGGAAGATGTTCCGTTACGGAATGATCGAGCACCACGGACTGTACCTTAATCTGGAAACGATGAAAGTCAATCCGATACCGATATAAACGTAGAGTGAAAATGTAAGTGAGTGCAGATGGAAGAATGTCAAATCCGTCATCTTCTATTTATATGAGAGTGTTCACAAAGTTTATTATCAACTATATTTTTTCTTTCTCAGGTAATAATTGCAAGATAAAATCCCTAAAAATAGGTATTGCCCGACAATTTCAAGCCCTACACCTTTGCAAAAGTAAAATCGAGAGCACTGTTCATTATAAATGCAAGTGCTGAAAAAAGACATACGGGGTCGTATATTGACAGTTGCCAGACAGCAATTTAAAAGGAAAGGACAATTCCATGACTTCCATGCGCGAAATAGCGGAGTTGACAGGTGTTGGCGTTGGAAACATCTACAACTACTTCACGAACAAAGATGAATTGTTCCGCAGGTGGTCTGTCCAGTTTTCCGTGCTTGGGAAGCCATGCTGCAGGAAGATCACGGTATACGGAACGAGGACATTATGATGATGCGGTTGGAAGAATATCTGAAAGCTTACATAGACGAATATGTTTCGTTGATAGACAAGTATCTTGTACTGATGGAAATCCTGCTGTTCCGCGCACAAGGTTCTTCGTTGGAACATTCTTCCATAGGGGCAATCCGAAGGTCTTGATTTTGTTATAAACTTGTCATTTTTGTTTCTTTACATAAATATAGGCTTTTTGGCCGTATTTCTGCAGAATTTATCCCCCCCCCAAAAAAAATGCCTCAGACAGCATTTATCCGCCTAGATTGACGCTGACGGAGGCTCGAACGACACTCATCCTGCCGGAGAAGCAGTGGCTGAGCCTCGGATGGGGAAAATCCGCTCCGATTGCCGTTGTCCCCCAGACGGACAGGTTTAAAGCGGATTTGGCATAATACCCAACATTGACTCCTAATATTATGCTAATTCCTGCCAATAAATGAGGAATGGCAGGAACTTTTTATTTTCGACTGTCATCGTATTGCCAAACGACAGTCGCTGTAAGCTATTCTCCAGTCAACTTTGTAAAGTCTTCATTTGTATATATGTTATTTTCCTTAAGACTGAATAACCAGAATCCCGGATAATTCTTACTGCGGGACACATATGTGCAGCTCATTACTTGCATAAACGCATCCGTTTCTCGAACCGGAAATATTCCTCCTTATACACTTCTGAATCTTGTTTGGTCTCTGGGGCTACATGGTATTTGCAGAAAAATTCCACAATGTGGAAACCGCATTTGTTCACGTAGAAGTGAATATTGCGTTTTTCGAAATAAGGTGTGACCAATTCCCACACTTCTGTTTCAGGATACATCCCTTCAATCATTTTCCATGCATGATATCCCAATCCCCGACCGTGAAACTCCGGATAAAGATAAAACAAATCCATGGAGTTGCGGTGGGTGACATCGTTTATGCGCAAAGCGACTCCTCCGGCTTTTTCGCCATTGGCGTAAATGTTGTAAACCGTTGCCTCTGGGTTGTGGAGAATCTCCATTACTTCTGCATCGGTAATAACTTCGCCATTTTCCGGTATGCCAAACTGTTCCACCACTGCTATGGATAATACGGCTTTGACATCGTTACAGAAGTTCTGTAACTCTTGCCCGGTTATGGATTGAAAAGAAATGTGCATAATTCTATTTCTGCTTTTAGTTCAACATTATCATTCGATAAGCAAAGTTAATGCTAAGTATGAGTAAATCCTATGCAATATCCGGTAAAACGATAAAAAACAAGTCTAAAATGTCTTATTCCCAAACTGAAACGGAATACATACAGACGTTTCAGTTCTGTTTTTTGACGCTTTAAGCCTGATTTAGAAGTTTTCATGCCGCCGGCATTTGGTGGAAATGGCAAAAGACGTTTATTTTGCAACTAAAAAAATGAGCAAAACGCGATACGACCATATACGCAACCGGTTGCCATTGGTGGGAGTGGTATTTATCATTACGTATCTCTTGTTCCTGCTGATAGACAAGAGTTACGCAGCATGGCTTCTTCAAAGCGATACCACGTTGGCAGATTATGTGATGGATGCGACTTGTACTTTGTTGGCCAGTTTCATATTGGTAGAATTGTCTGTTTTCTATAGCAGTTGGTCGTTCCGGCATTTGCCTTTTACACTGGCATCTTACAAAAAATTGATAGCCAATTCTTTCCTGTTGCTTTTGTTTAATAATCTGACGGCTTGGCTTTTCACTTCACTTGGGGTATGGCTTGGCGATGAAAATTCGTTTTTTCCTCAAGGACTTTACATCACCAGTGTCATCGCTACGTTTGTTTCTTTCCTTTATACAAACGCACGCTATCTGGAATCGTTTATCCTTGTGGAGAAACAGAAAAAAGAACTGGAGATAAATCTGCTCAGAGAAAAGGAACATGCGGCGCAAATGCAGTTTGAAGTATTGAAAGCTCAAATCAATCCGCATTTCATGTTCAATAACTTCAGTGTGCTTTCCGAATTGATTATGGAAGACCCGCTTCTGGCAGACAAGTTTCTGGAGAACCTTTCCAATGTCTATCGCTATGTCATTCAAAACCTGAAACATGACATCGTGGACTTGCGGGACGAAATCAAGCTCCTTTATTCTTATATTTACCTGATAAAAATACGTTACGAGGATGCTATACATATTGATATAGATGAAACGCTGGAACAGACGGCCGGGCAGATTCCGCCTATGTCTTTGCAACTGTTGGTAGAGAATGCCATCAAGCACAACCAATTCTCTGCCGACCATCCCTTGTCCATACATATTTTCCATGAAGAGCGCTACATTGTGGTGGAGAACGAGTTGCGGCCTTTGGCCTCAGAATTGGCATCAACCGGCATCGGGCATCACAACCTGACGGAGCGCTATTTCCTCCTGTGCAGGGCAACGCCGGTCATAGAGAAACGTGAAGATACTTATATCGTCAAACTCCCTATCATACACGACATACATCATGAACATATTGATTATAGAAGATGAGAAAAGAAACTACAATCGTCTGAAACGCTTGTTGGAGGAAATAGACGCGGCTTTCCACATAGAAGGACCGTTGGCCAGCATTGCCGAGTCTGTGGAGTGGTTGCAGACCCATCCCGCACCAGACTTGATATTGGCAGACATCCGCCTGTCCGACGGATTGAGTTTTGATGCTTTGCGGCAGACGGCTGTGTCTTCCCCCGTCATTTTCACCACGGCCTATGACGAATACGCTATACAGGCTTTCAAATTCAACAGTTTCGATTACCTGCTGAAACCCGTCAAAGGCGACGAACTGGCTTCTGCCATTGATAAAGTACGCCGCCAATACCTGACTGCGACCGGAGGAGAAGAGTTGCGCCAACTGCTGGAATATATGCGACAGAACAATTACCGCTACCGGGAACGCTTCTTGCTGCCATACCGTGACGGTTATGTTTCGGTACAGGTGAAAGACATCAGCCATATCGCACTGGACGAGCGAAGCACACGGCTGTATATGAACAACGGCACAGTGGAAACAGTGCGGTATTCATTGGACGAACTGGAAAAGCAGCTTAACCCCGATGAGTTTTTCCGCGCCAACCGACAGTTCCTCATCCGCATAGACAGTATATTGAGCGTAAACAACTGGTTTAACTCCAAGTTGAAGGTACACCTGAAAAAATATCCCGATGCGGAAATCATTGTAAGTCGCGAACGGGCAGCGGCACTGAAGGAGTGGCTGGACAGGTGAGAGCAAGCGGAATAAATAATCATTCCGTAGCCTCTCTTCGTTCCCGGTAATCTTTGTATTGCTCCTTGCTGAGGATGCGTTTCAATGCATCTTCGTATTCCTTACAGGAGGCTTCATATCTTGCTCTTTCCTCATCAGACATCCAGTCCTCATAACAGCACCCACCGTCATAATGGCGGCTGTCGTAATAGTCGGAACAGCACCCGTGGCGATGCCATCTTCTGCCGTATCTGCCTCTATGCCGGTACGTTTCGTGATGATAAGGGTAGTCGCCGCATTCAAGCAGCCAGACTTCATTGGCTTTTTGTAATTCCCTTTCTTGTTCATCTGTCAGCCCGTATTCGTAGGCCATGTGGGATGCCATACGTTCCGCCCGCGCTTTTACCCTTTTTTCCTGATGGGCAAAGCGGTTCTCCTGCGCCGTCAATGTTCCGGTTCCGAACAACAGGAAGGTTAAGATCAAAATCATTGTAATTCTCATAATGCTTATGGTTAAAATGTGATTATCATCAAGTAAAGTTAGCCAGAAGAGATTTCAAGCGCAATATCGGAATGCGTGAACCGGTAAAAACGCTGTGCGGAATGCAGTTTCGAAAGGATGAAGCGTGCCAAACAGAGATGCCTGTTCTCGCAAGACACATCGGGCTACAGCTTAAACGCACCTTTTCACACTTCAAGAGCATTTTTTACCATTTCATGCGTCCCGACCTTGTAAAAAGGGATTTTCGACCTTTTCTTTGCGAGAAAAAGACAACAAATATGGTAAATAAAATAGTAACAAATGCAATGAACAAGAAGATGATGTGCGTTTTCTCCGCTTTATGCATGATGTTTCTCTCCTCCTGCAAGGACGAAAAGACATCTGAAACGCATACCGCCTGTGAAGTAATGACGGTTGCCACGGGTTCAGTTGAAATCAAGGAATCTTATTCCGCCTCTATACAAGGAAGGCAGGACATTGACATCTATCCGCAAGTATCGGGACGGATTGTGAAACTTTGTATTACCGAGGGTCAACAGGTACACAAAGGGCAACTGTTGTTCATCATCGATCAAGTGCCCTATCAGGCGGCATGGCAAAAGGCGAAAGCGGATGTACGTGCCGCAGAAGCGCAGGCGAAGACCGCCCGACTGGAATGGGAAAGCAAGAAACAGTTGTTTTCCAAGCAGGTGGTATCGGAGTACGACCTTACCACCGCTCAAAATGCGTTGGACATGGCGGAAGCCACTTTGGAACAGATGAAGGCACTGGAACTGAATGCTCGCAACAATTTATCATACACCGAGGTAAGAAGCCCGGCAGACGGTGTTACAGGCACGTTGCCTTACCGCGAAGGAACACTGGTAAGTTCTTCCATGAGTACACCGTTGACAACCATTTCCGACAATTCTGAAATGTATGTCTATTTCTCCATGACGGAGAACAGCCTGCGTGCCCTGTTCCGGCAATATGGTTCGTCCGATGGGATTATCCGGCAAATGCCGCCACTTTCCCTTATGCTGAACGACGGCACACTATATACATGCCATGGACGCATCGAAAGCATAAGTGGTGTCATCAACCGGCAGACCGGTACGGTGTCCGTCCGCAGTGCCTTTCCGAATCCCGACCGTCTGTTGTTAAGCGGAGGTATTGGCAACATCATCCTTCCGCATAAGGAAGCCCAAGCCATTGTTATTCCACAAACCGCCACCACCGAATTGCAGGACAAGATACTTGCCTATAAGGTAGCGACAGATGCCCATTCAGGCAAAGCCACGGTCACATCCGTGGAATTGACTGTGGAGAAACTCAACGATGGCAAGACATATATCGTGCGTTCCGGACTCAACGCAGGAGATGTGATTGTGACCGAAGGCGCAGGACTGCTGCGGGACGGTATGCAGATAAAAGTAAAAAACAGTAAAACAGGAAAGGAGAACTAATCGTATGAATCTCAGATATTTCATAGACCGCCCGGTGCTTTCCATCGTCATTTCTGTCGTTATTGTGCTGATGGGGGTTATTTCATTATTCAGCCTTCCCGTAGAGCAATATCCCGATATCGCGCCGCCTACCATCAATGTGTTTACCAGCTATCCGGGTGCCAATGCCGAAACGGTACAGAAGGCGGTCGTCGTTCCGTTGGAAGAATCCATCAATGGAGTGGAAGACATGACCTATATCACTTCTACCGCTTCCAATAGCGGCGATGCCACCCTGAATATTTATTTCAAGCAAGGAAGTAATCCTGACATGGCAGCAGTGAATGTGCAGAACCGTGTGTCCACCGCCTTGAGTCTGTTACCTGCCGAGGTGACCAAAATCGGGGTCACAACGATGAAGCAACAGAACGCTGAACTGAAAACCTTTGCCCTTTATTCCGCAGATGGCAAATATGACCTTCAGTTCTTGAACAACTATATGAAAATTAATGTAGAGCCGCGAATCAAACGTATCGGAGGTGTGGGAAACATGATGCTTTTCGGTTCCAATTACAGTATGCGCATCTGGCTGAAACCCGATAAGATGGCACAATACAAGCTCATTCCGTCGGATGTTACCGCTGTATTGGAGAAGCAGAACATTGAAGCGGCTACCGGGGCGTTTGGAGAAAACCATGACAATGCTTTCCAATATACGATGAAATACCGCGGTCGTCATTCCACTCCCGAAGAATTCGGCGAACTGGTTATCCGCTCCTTGCCCGGCGGTGAGGTGCTCCGCCTGAAGGAAGTTGCGGACATCCAACTGGGAGATGAGGCTTACAATTATACGACCGAAATGAACGGAAAGCCTGCCGCCATGGCGTTGATTTACCAGAAGGCCGGATCCAATGCATCGGAAACCATCAACGAGATTGACAAGGTGCTCGAAGAGGTAAGCAAGGATTTGCCCGAAGGACTGGAGTTTGTTACATTGAATGATACAAACCTTTTTCTCAAAGCCTCCATCAAGGTCGTGCTCCATACGTTGCTCGAAGCCATTCTGCTGGTAGTATTGGTCGTGTACGTATTCTTGCAAGACATCCGTTCCACCTTCATACCTGCCATCAGCATTCTGGTGTCCATCGTCGGCACATTTGCCTTTATGTCGGTGGCTGGTTTCTCCATCAACCTGTTGACATTGTTTGCCTTGGTGCTTGCTATCGGTACAGTGGTAGATGATGCCATTATTGTGGTCGAAGCCGTGCAGGCCCGTTTTGATGTGGGCTATCGCTCTCCCTACATGGCTGCCAACGATGCCATGAAAGGCGTATCGTCGGCCATCCTTACTTCTACGTTGATTTTCATGGCGGTATTTATTCCCGTTTCCATGATGGGCGGCACGTCCGGCGAGTTCTACAAGCAGTTCGGCATCACTATGGCTGTGGCTGTAGGTATTTCAGCCATCAACGCATTCACGCTTTCTCCCGCACTTT
Source organism: Bacteroides sp. AF20-13LB (assembly GCF_003603065.1). Lineage (NCBI taxonomy): Bacteria > Pseudomonadati > Bacteroidota > Bacteroidia > Bacteroidales > Bacteroidaceae > Bacteroides > Bacteroides sp. AF20-13LB. The sequence continues at coordinate 101,977 of NZ_QTMH01000006.1, read as the reverse complement.
GCGCCCTGATGCTTCGTCCTTACAAAGATGAACAAGGGCATGCAAAGGACAATTTTGCCGCACGCTTCCGCAAGGCATTCAATGCGGCCTTCGATGTACTTTCCGCACGCTACATGCGCTTGGTGTTGTTTTTCATCAGACGCAAATGGCTGATGTGGGGAACAATGGGGATAGCGATGCTGCTGCTTGTCTTTCTGATGCAGACCACCAAGAAAGGACTGATTCCTGACGAAGATACCGGTTCGGTCATGATCAGCATGGATACCAAACCGGGCACTTCCTTGCAGGAGAACCGGCGGGTAATGCAGGAGGTAAACAGGTATGTGGATAAAATACCGGGCATTGCATACAATGCCAATGTGACGGGATATTCATTCAACGGTTCCGGTCCGTCAATGGGCATGTTCTTCCTTTCGCTGAAGCATTGGGATGAACGGAAAGGAGAAGAACAGTCATCCCGCGCCATCATTGACAGCATCTATACCTTTGCCCCGCAAGTGCCCGATGCATCCCTATTTGCCATGGCTCCGCCCATGATTCCGGGCTACGGCATGGGCAGCGGTTTTGAACTTTATCTGCAAGACAAGCAGAGCGGTGATTTGAATCAGTTCAAGCAAGTAGCTGACAATTTTGTTGATGCCCTTAGCAAACGTCCTGAGATTGAAATGGCTTACTCTTCATTTGCTACCAATTATCCGCAATATTGGGTGGATATTGACGCAGCCCATTGCGAGCAAGCAGGTATCAGCACCAATGAAATCCTGCAAACGCTTTCCGACTACTACGGCGGAAGTTATGTTTCCAATTTCAACCGCTTCTCCAAATTGTACAGGGTGCAGATACAGGCCAGTCCCGAATACCGGGTCACGCCTGAATCGCTGAACCACATCTATGTCCGTGTGGGGGATGAAATGACTCCATTGGCCCAGTTTGTCCGCCTGACCAAGACATACGGCCCCCAGGATGTTTCGCGTTTCAACCTGTATAACTCCATTCCGGTCAGCGGTACGCCTGCCAAAGGCTATAGTTCGGGAGATGCGTTGAAAGCCATTCAGGAAACAGCAGAACAAGTATTGCCTGCCAATTATGGATATGAGTTTGGTGGCATTTCCCGTGAGGAAAGCCAGACAACCAACAACGTGGTAATTATCTTTGCTCTCTGCTTAGTACTGATTTACCTGATATTATGTGCACTGTATGAGAGTTTCCTCATCCCGTTCTCTGTCATACTTGCCGTGCCGTGCGGATTGCTGGGCAGCTTCCTGTTTGCGCAGCTGTTCGGATTGGAGAACAATATCTACATGCAGACGGGGCTTATCATGCTCATCGGGTTGTTGGCAAAAACGGCCATCCTCCAGACTGAATATGCCGTGAAGCGGCGGCAGGCAGGGATGAGCCTCGTACAAGCGGCTTACTTTGCAGCCAAAGACCGTCTGCGCCCCATCCTGATGACGGTATTGGCCATGATATTCGGCCTCCTTCCGCTGATGGCGGCTCACGGTGTCGGTGCCAATGGTTGCCGTTCGCTCGCATCCGGTGTTGTAGGTGGCATGTTGACGGGAACAGTAGCTTTACTTTTATTCGTCCCCGTGCTCTTCATCGTGTTCCAATACTGGCAAGAGAAAATAAAACCGGTACAGACCTCGAAGAAAGATGCGGATTGGGCGATACAAAGAGAATTGGAAAACCTTGAAGATAGAAAATAAAATGAAATCATTCATTTCGATATTATGTATAGGAGCAGTTTGCCTGATGGCAGGCTGTTCCATCTATAAGCCGTACATACGGCCCGAAATAAAAACTGATGTGGACAGTTTGTACCGGGATGTGGATAATCCGGACACGGTTTCCATAGCGACCCTGTCTTGGGACAAGCTATTCACCGACCCTTGCCTGCAAAAACTGATTGTGGAAGGGCTGGCACAAAATACAGACCTGCGCATCGCCCGTACAAAGGTAGAAGCTGCAGAGGCCGTACTGATGAATGCCCGGCTTTCCTATCTCCCGTCCGTATCTTTGACTCCGGAAGGCAGTATAAGCCATACAGAAGGGCAATCAGCATTGAAAACATACAATCTGGCAGCTTCTGCAAGCTGGGAAATCGACCTGTTCGGTAAAGTTACCAATGCCAAACGGGGAGCACGCGCCGCCCTTGAAGGCAGCCGTGCATACGAACAGGCCGTCCGTACCGGACTGATAGCCACGATTGCGGGCAGCTATTATACATTGCTGATGCTTGACAGGCAACTGGACATCAGCCAGCAGACTTTGGACAGTTGGGAAGAAATGGAACGGACGCTCGTTGCCTTGAAACAGTCCGGAAAGGCGAATGATGCGGCAGTGCTTCAGACACGGGCAAACCGTATGGCATTACAGGCATCCACCATATCCATCTTAAAGAATATACGCGAAACTGAAAACAGCTTGTCCGCATTGCTGGCCATGCCGTCAGGTGTCATAGAACGCAGGACATTGAATGGTCAGCATTTCCCAGACACCCTTTCAGTCGGTCTTCCCGTACAACTGCTTGCCAACCGTCCCGATGTACGACAGGCGGAATGGAATCTGGCACAAGCCTATTATGCTACCAACACCGCCCGTGCGGCATTTTATCCGAGCATTACACTTTCAGGCACTGCCGGATGGACCAACAATGCAGGCGGACTGATATCCAATCCCGGCAGTTGGCTGTTCAACGCTGTAAGTTCATTGGTGCAGCCCTTGTTCAATAGAGGAACGAATGTGGCCAACCTTCGTCAGGCAAGAGCCCGTCAGGAAGAAGCCCTGCTTTTGTTCCGGCAGTCCCTTCTGGATGCAGGCAAAGAAGTGAACAATGCCCTTAGCCGTTGGCAGACCGCGAGCATCCGCCTCAAATATGATTATGCTCAAATATCTGCCTTGCAGGAAGCAGTGCGAAAGACCGAACTATTGATGCGCCATTCTTCCGTCAATTACCTTGAAGTGCTGACCGCCCGTCAAGCCCTCTTGGAAGCCGAACTTACACAAGCACAAGATATGTTTGAGAAAATGCAGGGAGTCATCGACCTTTATCATGCCGTAGGCGGGGGCGGAAGGTGAAATTCAGGATAATCGGTGACAAAATAAAATGAAAAATGGTAAAAAGAATTGCTGATTTTCATATTGGCGAGGAACAATGAACGTTGAAGGAAAGCTGCGGGCGAAGATTACACTCGGATATATCGTGATACTTATTGTCGGAATAAGTATGGCTATACTTTTGTTACATGAACGTAAACGAATGCAACAGATAGAAACTGAAACCGAAGATATCCGTCATGTGCGTCTCGATATCAACACTGTCCACCATAGCATTGCAACACTTGCCATTTTGGGAGAGAGCATCATCGGATGGGAGAAAGCCGATAGCACACGTTACCGTGTCCTCCGCCTGCGCACCGACAGCCTGCTGCAAGCCCTGAAGCCCCATTGTCGGAACTATGTGCGCCCGGCACAGATAGACACCCTGCGTACCCTCTTGATGGAAAAGGAAACCCACCTGCTGCATCTGACAGAAATCCTTGCCCGTCAGGACGTGGCGGACAGTCTTTTGGTGAACCATCTGCCCGAAGTGGCGAAACGCGCCACGCGTGTCCGTACCGTGACGCAGAAAAAGAAAGGCATAGCCGGGGCTTTTGGCGGCAAGAAAACCGTGCAGATACTCCCCTCCGCCAAGGAACTGCACCAGTTCAGCGACAGTTTGATAGCCTTGCGACAACGGCAGACGGTGGAAATGGATGCCTACGCCGACAGCCTGCGCACCCGCAACCGGGCGTTGAACAAGGAACTAAATCGCCTCGTCAGCGACCTCGACACGAAAGCACAGACCGCCTTTACCGAACGTGAACAAAAGATAGCCGAAGCGCAGGTATTGTCCGTGCGGCTGTTCACCGCCACCATATCGGCCGCCATTGTCTTACTGTTCCTGTCCTACCTTATCATTGTTCGTGAACTGCGCCACCGTGACCGTGACCACAGGAGAATGGAAGATGCCTTAACACAGAACCGTAGTTTGTCTGACATGCGCAAAAAAATCATAATTACCCTGTCGCACGACATTCGAGGTCCACTGAACGCCATCAGCGGCAGTGCGGAACTGGCAATGGACACTAAGGATAGACGTCGGCGTAATACCTACATAGAGAACATTTTAGATGCCTCACGGCACATCCTGCGCCTTGCCAATAGCCTGCTCGATCTATCCCGACTGGACGAAGCTAAGGAAATCCTGAACCCCGTCCCGTTCAGACTTATTCCTTTCCTTGAAGGCATAGCGGATGAATATACGTGGCCTGCGAATGACAAGGGACTACTTTTCTCCAAAAGCATAAATGTTCCGAATATTACAGTTTTCGGTGATGCTGACCGTATAGAACAGATCATGGACAACCTTCTGTCAAACGCAATCAAGTTCACAAAGTCCGGTTCAGTAACTCTTTCCGCCATGTATGAAAAGGAGATGCTGACAGTCCGCATACAGGATACGGGAATAGGCATGGATAGTGCAACCGTAGAACGATTATTTCGGCCTTTTGAACGGGGCGCACCCGAAGTGGATGCCGAGGGGTTCGGGCTCGGCCTTGCGATAACTAGGGGACTTATCGGTCTGCTTAATGGAGAAATTTTCGTTTCCAGCTGTCCTGGAGAAGGTAGCTCCTTTAAAATACAGCTGCCGCTTCCCAAAACGGACAAATCGATAAAAGGCAACGATGTTTCAATTGAGGATAAACTTGTACTTCCCAATACTGTCATGGTAGTTGACGATGACCCGATACAGCTGCGCATTGTCGGGGAAATGCTGGAAAGGAACGGCGTGTCCTGCTGCAAGTGCCAGAATGCCCAGGCCGTGGTAAACGAACTGCGCCGGACCCGTTACGACATCATCTTGACAGATATACAGATGCGCGGCACGGGAGGTTTCGACCTGCTGTACCTGCTGCGGCACTCCAACATAGGCGACTCCAAAACGGTACCGATAGCTGCGATGACAGCCCGGAATGACGGGAACGACAGCCGCTATTGGGAAGCCGGCTTCTCCGGTTGTATCCGCAAGCCGTTTTCCATGAACGAACTGCTGGCGTTCCTGTCATCCATTACGGAGAAAAAGAAAGCCGTACCACCCATTTCGGCTGACTTCTCCGCATTGGCTGCCGACATCGAAGACAGGAAATGGATTCTGGAGACATTCATCAGGGAATCCCTCAAGAATAAGGCGGAGCTTCAGGAATCCCTTTCGGATATGGAAATGGATTTCGGACGGCTAAGAGAGACGCTCCACCGCATGTACCCGGTATGGGAGCAGCTGGGCATAACCCACGAACTGGAAGAATACAGTGAAATACTGCATGACGACGGCTCGGACGGGGACACAGTCCAAAGGCATACGGAGGAAATAATCGGCCGTATATGCGGACTGATTGCAGAAGCGGAAAGTCTGCTGTCGGAAATGGACAACAATAGAAAACGAAACATATAATGAAGCACAGAATACTTATCGTAGAAGACAATGTCATGCTGGCCGGCCAGCAGAAAAGGTGGCTTGAGAAGTCCGGCTACGGGGTTTCGACTACGATAGACGAGCAGGGTGCCAGGAAGCGGATAAAGTCGGAACACTTCGACCTGGTCCTTGCCGACGTGCGCTTGCCCGAGGGAAACGGGATATCCCTGCTCGAATGGCTCCGCAAAGAGAAAATCGACATCCCCTTCATCGTCATGACCGGTTATGCCTCCGTGCCCGACGCCGTGAGAGCCATCAAGCTTGGCGCGGACGACTATCTGGCAAAGCCCGTGCAGATGGATGAGCTTCTTGAATTGATCAAGGATATATTGCAGCCGAGTTCCCAGGTTTATGACAAAGACAAGAACCTTTTCCACAGGAACAGCCCGCAGATGCTTGAGGTGGAGAACCTTGCCCGGACTGTAGCCCCGTTTGACATCTCCGTGCTTATCCTCGGGCCTAACGGTGCAGGCAAGGAATCCGTCGCGCAACGCATACACTATTCCAGCGACCGCAAGGATAAGCCGCTGGTAGCGGTCAACTGCGCCGTCCTTCCCAAAGAACTGGCTGCGACACTCTTTTTCGGGCACATGAAAGGGACTTTCACCGGTGCGGACAGCAACAAGGAAGGATATTTCGACCAGGCGAAAGGCGGCACGCTGTTTCTGGACGAGATAGGCACATTGTCCCCTGAAGTGCAGGCCATGCTCCTGCGCGTCCTTCAGGAAGGGACCTATCTCCCGATCGGCGGCAACCGGGACAGGAAGGCCGACGTGCGGATAGTGGCCGCCACCAACGAGGATTTGCAGCAGGCCATCAGGGAAAAACGCTTCCGTGAGGACCTGTACCACAGGCTGTGCGAGTTTGAGATAATGATGCCTTCCCTTCATGAGTGCCCGGAAGACATCCTTCCGCTTGCGGAGCATTTCAGGAAGAAATTCTCCAAAGAGCTCAAACGGCAGACGGAAGGGTTCTCCCCCGAGGCCGGACAGCTGATGCTTTCCTACAGGTGGCCGGGCAACGTGCGTGAATTGCAGAACAAAGTCAAGAGGGCTGTGCTGATGGCCAGGCAGCCGGTGATAGAGGCGACGGAACTGAACATAAGGATGGAATCCCGGAGTACGGAAATCAATCTGTTCCCGCAGACGGAGGCGGAAGAGAAACAGTCCATACTCATGGCATTGGAGAAAAGCGGGGGACACCGCAGGAAAGCGGCCGGCATCCTGCATGTCGATCCGTCGACACTATACCGGAAAATGAAGAAATACGGCCTGCTTGACAAATGAAAAAGCCTCTTTTTCATTGTCGGGCGTAAGATATGAAGCAAAAGGCATTACAGAATGGAAGAAAATGCCTACCTTTGCACAAAGGCCGGGATTGTGTGCCGCACATGTCCCGGCCGTAACATACTGAACCGATGACGGCAAGGGCTGGAGTCCTGCCGTTTATCATACATAAGTCGCAAGACGTCTCGGATGGGAATCTGACAAATTCAAAAATACAGAGACTATTGCGTGAGGCTTATGCTATGCCTTATAGCGTGAGCCCATGCATGTTTCTGTATTGGGCTTTGTCAGAGCCTCCGTCCGAAGCTGCGTGGGTTTCACGCTACTTCATTTAAAGAGGATTAATAGACAAAGGCATGGCAAAGTTACAGGCAGTGATAGCAATGACATTGGACGGGGCCGTCCCACCGGAAGGCGAACCGTTGTTGGAGTGGGTAAAATCGGACAGGAAGGGCTTCCCGCACTGGCGGAAGCGTTCCACCATGCACCTGTTTCCCGGCTATCCCCTTGTCGAACTTATCTGTGAGAAAGACACTTCCGGACCTTCCACCGTCTTCCATGCGGAAATATACGATGAGAAAGGCGTGGAACTCCTGAGAGGGTTGTCGGTTTACCGGCTCATAGACGAGCTGGTCATCTTCCTTTTCCCTTCCGCCGGCGTTTCCCGTCTGTCCGTTTCCGCCCACTTCCCCTCGGGCAACTGGCGGCTTGTCAAATCCAGAACCTTCCGGAACGGCGTTTGTCTCCTGCATTATTGCAAGATGTTGCAATAGACCGTTGCAAGACATTGCAAATGCAATATGCCAGTCAGCCTCCATTTCGGAAGGCTGATTTTTTATTTCTATGGTATTCAGTGGTTTATGCTTTTTGAATATAATAATCTGCCGCGTTGGTCTATGATTTGGCCTTTATCATATTGAAACCTGTTGCGCAACAGTGTGAGAAACGAAGTATTCACGCACTAAAACAGAATTCAGTATGATACAAATAGACCGGGAGACATTCCAGATGATGCTCCACCAGATTATGGAACGCTTCGACAAGATAGAGGACAGGCTGGGCCGCATGAACCGGCAGACGGCCGCCCTTGAAGGCGACAAGCTGCTCGACAACCAGGACATGTGCGAACTGCTCGGCGTGACCAAGCGCACCCTTGCGCGTTACCGGCAGAAGAAGCTCGTGACCTACTACATGATTGACGGGCGTACCTATTACAAGGCATCCGAAGTACAGGAGTTCCTGAACCGGAAAGGGAAAGTGCTGCCCGCAAGAATCAAAAAGGAATTGGGTATTCAATCTTAATCAGAAGACGTATGGAAATAATATGTATAGACAAAAAGACTTTTGACGAGTTCCGGATCCGTTTCTGCGAACTTGAAAGCCGGCTTGCCCGGTTGTGCCGTTCAGGCAAGGACATGGGTTTGAAGAACTGGATGGACAACCAGGATGTATGCGACGTGCTTCACATATCGAAGAAGACATTGCAGGTGTACCGTGACAAGGGGCTTCTGCCTTTCACACGCATCAAGCACAAGATGTTCTACAAGCCTGAAGATGTGCAGAACCTGTTGGAATCAAGTTATCACCCCTTAAAAAGAAAGCCATGAGTTACCATTTCATAGAGAGGAAAGACCCTCACGTTGAAGTCCTTTTCCTGGGACTGGAGAATTTGGAAAGAATGTTGTCCGATATGGAAAAGACTCCCAAGCCGACGTTCAAGGGAGAACGTTTCCTGACGGACGAGGAACTGTCCGGCATACTCCGGATAAGCCGGCGGACCCTGCAGGAGTACCGCACGCTCGGTGTCATCCCTTATTACCTCCTTCAAGGAAAGGTGCTCTACAAGGAATCCGACATCCAGAAGATGCTGGAAGATGCCTACAAGAGATGCCGGGAAGAACAGAGGTGGGTATAGCATAAGACAGGAAAATGGAGAAACAGGCCGGGCTGCCGCTTCTCCATTTTTTTTCATCATCCGGCACGTTGCCGCCGTTTCCGCCTTTTCCCATCAAACTCTTCCTCATAAAGGAATGTTTCCCGGTTGACGGAAGAGTCCTTCAGTTTTTTCATGTCCTCCTCCACCTTTTTGTCGGTGACTTTCGCATAAATCTGCGTGGTCTCGATGCGCAGGTGTCCCATCATGCGGGCCACCGTCTCAATCGGGACACCCAATGAGAGCGTGATATGGGTACCGAAATTATGCCGGGCCTGGTGGAAGGTAAGCGGAAAGCCGTATGCTTTTCCCAGCTCCGTAACAAGTGTGAGGAAATACTTGCGGCAATAAAGGTTGAACACCTTGTCGCTGTTTCTTTGGTCTTTGTACTTCTCGATTATTTTCATCGGGATGTCCAGCAGCCGGACGGAAGACGGTGTGTCCGTCTTCTGTCTCCGATAGTGTATCCACCAAGTTCCGTCATCAGCCTGCGTGATGTCGTCCGTCTTCAGCCTTTTCAGGTCGGCAAACGCCAGTCCGGTGAATGTCGAGAAGATGAACATGTCCCTGACGAACTGAAGCTGAGGTTTCTCCACCGGAGTTTCCATCAGCTTTTTCAGGTCCTCCAGTTTCATGTGGCGGCTTTTGCGCCGGGGAAGTTCCGGGTGCAGTCGGCAATAGGGGTCCCTGCGGAGCGTTCCCTGGCTCACGGCCCGCATGGTCATCTTCTTCAGCCTGTACAGATGTTCATGTACCGTCTTGGGGCTCATGTCGCGGTCTGTGCGTAGAAAGACCTCAAAATCATCATAGAAAGCACGGTCAAGACTGCGCAATGTCACATCTTCTACACCTTTTTTCTCATGCACGAAGGCGGACAGGTGCTTGTATGACCGCATATAAGAATCGTAGGTCTCCTTGATTCGGTCAACTCCTATCCGTTTCCTGTATTCCTCGTTGTGTTCCCGGAAAAGGGCGAGCAGGGTAAGCGGCTTCTGCCCGATGCCCTTCACCGCATTCTTTACCAGTTCCGCCGTGATGAAGCCGAGGCTGTCCTTTATCCGCCTGTAATGTCCCTCAATTTCGGCGGTCAGGTCGTCTATGGCCCGATTCACGGTCACGGCGTTTGCGCTGCGGCCGTCGGCGCGTCCCTTTCCCGGGTTCCAGATGGCCGGATTGACTGATACCTTCGTGCCGATCTGCTCCCATTCGGCATCTATGCTGACCTTGCACAGCAGCTGGCAGGTCCCGTCCTTGCGGACTTTCGTACGGTTGATATAGAACAGTACCGCAAAGGTGCTGCGGTGTTTGATGTCGTTGTTCTCTGTATTCTTTTTCATATTACCAGTGTGTTTAAGTTGTTATATGACTACGGAGAAACGCTCCGCGATTCTTTCATTCAGGGCGTTCGTGTCAGAGTCTATCTTGTCGTCAGTCACTTTGGCATAAATCTGCGTGGTCTCTATCCGGCTGTGGCCGAGCATCCTGCTGACCGTTTCAAGCGGGACTCCGTGCGAGAGGGTGATCTCCGTGGCGTAGGTATGGCGCCCTGAATGGAAGACGAGCCTGCGGTCTATTCCGCAGATAACCGCAATGCGCTTCAGATAAAAATTCATTGTGCTGTTGGCATACATCGGCAACAGCCGGCCGTCCGGTGCGGTGTCGCGGTACTTTTCGATAATCCGCAGTGGAAGTTCTAGTAGAGGGATTTCAAACTCCACTCCCGTCTTTTCCCGTGAACTCCGTATCCACCATGTCCCGTCATCGGCCAGGGAAAGGTTGTCTGTCGTCAGCAGCCGCATGTCGCCATACGGGATACCGGTATAGCAGGAGAACAAGAACATGTCCCTCACATGGTACAGGGACGGATTGTGAAGCGGTGTGGTCATGATCCGGTGCAGTTCCTCGTCCGTGAGGTACTTTTGTTCCGGTTTCGGATGCACGGGTTCGTAACCGAAGAACGGGTAGGCGGTGATGATGCCGTCAGCGATGGCTTCGCCTACCACGGTCTTCAGCCGGACCGTGAGATTGATGACAGTACCCGGAGCCAAACGGCATTCGGTACGCAGATGCAGGTCATATTTCTCAATGAAGGAAAGGTCCAATGTCGAGAACGGGACATCCGATACCTTGTATTGTGACCGGATGAACCTTTCCAGATGTCTGTATGCGTTTCTATACCCTCCGAGACTTTTTGCCGTGCGGTTTATCCCGACCCGTTTCTCAAAGTTGCCGATGAACTTCACGAAATAGCCCAAGAGGGTTTCCTGCTCGGAAGCCATACCGAGTAACCGGTGCTTCACATCCTCGGCACTGACCCCATCACGCACGGCGGACAGTTCCGCATATATGCCGAGCGCTCTTGCCCGTATCTCATCCAGGCGGTTGTTGATTTCCTTAGCCGCCACGCTCTTGCCCGTAGCCCGGCCTGCCGCCCACATCTTCTGCGGCACCCTCAGCTTCATGCTGAAAGCAGACTCCGAGTATTTCCCGATGTTCAGCCTTGCCATCACGGGACAATACCCGTCGGCATCGGACTCGCTCTTTTTAAGGTAGAACGACACCTTTACATTCGTCTGATTCATAACCTTTTCCTTTCTTGCAAAATTACCGGATAAAGGTCAAATGAGAGGCATGACGAATATGGCAGAATATGGAAACAAGTCCCATGCGCAAAAGAACCGGCCCATATTTTTCCCGCTCTGCGAAAAAATGACTATCTTCGCTAACGCAAATATGCAGGGACAGCGTTCTTTACGGTGATATGACAGAGGAATCGGGAGTCCGTTTCGCGTGGATTTTCTTCCCCGAAAAAGGCAACGGATAGGTAGCAATTCATTTTCCTAACCCATCAAAAAACGGCTGATGCACTCCAATGATGGACATGGAATACAACCGCACATCACCTTTCATTTCCAACTGTTTGCATTATTCCTCCGAATTTCATCCGTATGTGGGCGAGTTAGCTTATTTTTGTCCATATTAAAAAAGATGAATAAAAACGTAAAGCGTTAATAATGAGCGAACTAATTACTAAAGTGCTATGAAAAAAGTGTCCACATGCAAATATCGGTTCGTTTTTTTGAAACGATTAATTTTATCAATTTATAATTGAGTATGAATATGAAGACACAGAACTATCGATACCTGCTATGCATGGCCGTTGCCCTGCTTGCCGCCTGCTCCGATGCCGGAAAGGGAAAAGAGTCCGAGGAAGGGGTGGCAACCGTCCTGCCAAGTGAAAGCAATGAAGTGACCGTGAAAGTCCTGAAGCGGGCGACCTTTGAGCATGAACTGGTGAGCAACGGAAAAGTAACCGCCGGTGCCATGGCGGATTTGCGTTTTGAGACTACCGGTGTAGTGGCACACATCTACGTGAAGAACGGTGACCCGGTGCGCAAAGGGCAGAAACTTGCCGAACTGGATAAGTTCCGCCTGAAGAACAAGACCGCGCAGGCCAAGGATGCCTTGGAAAAAGCGGAACTTGAGTTGCAGGATGTATTGATAGGGCAAGGCTATCCGGTGGGGGATGCCTCCAAAGTACCTGCTGACATCATGAAGCTGGCCCGCGTGAGGAGCGGTTACGACCAGAGCCTCGCCCAGTATGAGCTTGCCGCGTATGAAGAGGAACACGCCACGCTGGTTGCGCCTTTTGACGGGGTAGTGGCGAACCTGTTCTCCAAACCGTTCAACGAGGCAAGTACCTCGGAAGCCTTCTGCTCCATTATCGGCACTCAAGGTATGGAGGTGGACTTCACGGTGCTGGAAAGCGAACTGCCGTTGATAAAGAGTGGCGACAAGGTGATTGTTACCCCTTATTCGGATGCCGGCTTTAGGCAGGAGGGGCGCATCACCCAAATCAATCCTCTGGTGGATGACAAGGGGATGGTTAAGGTGAAGGCTGCCGTCAATGGCAAGGGACGGCTGTTCAGTGGGATGAACGTGAGGGTGAACGTGCACCGCTCTCTGGGCGGACAGCTTGTAATCCCGAAGAGTGCCGTGGTGTTGCGTTCGGGCAAGCAGGTGGTGTTTACCCTGAAAGACGGAAAGGCGCAGTGGAACTATGTGCAGACCGGTCTGGAGAATGCGGAAAGCTATAGTATGGCCGACGATGCCCTGAAAGAAGGCGATACGGTCATTGTGACGGGAAATGTGAATCTGGCACATGAAGCATCGGTGAAGGTGGTTGATAGATAATGAGTGATAAGTGGTAATTCAAAATTCATAGTTCAATTGATAAAGTTTTTGATACAGCGGCCTATTGCCGTACTGATGGCATTTACAGCATGCTTCATTGTCGGGCTGGTGACTTACTTCACCCTGCCGGTATCCCTGCTGCCCGATATAGCCATTCCGGAAATTACCGTGCAGGTGTCGGCGCAGAATACCTCGGCGCGTGAATTGGAGAATACGGTGGTGAAACCGCTTCGCCAGCAGCTTATCCAGGTGGCGAAACTGAAGGACATGGACAGCGAGACGCGCGATGGTGCAGGCATCATCCGCCTGGGCTTCGACTTCGGTACGAATACCGACCTTGCCTTCATAGAAGTGAACGAGAAGATTGACGCCGCCATGAACTATCTGCCCAAGGATGCCGAACGCCCGAAGGTGATAAAGGCAAGTGCGACGGACATTCCTGTCTTCTACCTCAATCTGACCCTAAAAAGCGACAGTGCATACGGCAAGGTGGACGAACGCGCGTTTCTTGATTTGTGCGAGTTTGCCGAAAATGTCATAAAGCGTCGCATCGAGCAGTTGGCGGAAGTGGCAATGGTGGATGTCACGGGTTTGGTCGAACGCCAGTTACAGATTGTGCCCGACCCGGATAAGCTTGCTGTGTTGGGGCTCTCCATTGAAGACATAGAAAACGTGCTGGCGCAAAACAACGTGGAGCCGGGCAGCATGACTGTGCGCGACGGCTACTACGAATACAACATTAAGTTCTCCACCCTGCTGCGGACAGAGGAGGACGTGAAGGGCATCCTGCTGCGAAAGGAAGGACGTATCATCCGCTTGGGAGACTTCTGCCGGGTAGAGATTGTTCCTGCCAAGGAGAAAGGTGTCTCCATGAGCAATGGCAAGCGTGCCGTTACCCTTGCCGTCATCAAGCAGGCGGACGAGAATATGGAAGACATGAAGCTTGCCATCAACAGCACGATGGACTACTTCAAGAAAGTATATCCCGACATTGATTTTAGCATCAGCCGTAACCAGACGGAGTTGCTGGACTATACCATCTCCAATCTTCAGCAAAATTTGTCGTTGGGTTTCCTGTTCATCTGCATTGTGGCGGTACTCTTCTTGGGGGATGTCAAGTCGCCGTTCATCATCGGCCTGAGCATGGTGGTGTCCATTGTAATCTGTTTCTTGTTCTTCTATCTGTTCAGGATGTCGCTCAATATAATTTCTCTGTCCGGATTGATTCTGGCGTTGGGTATGATGATTGACAGCAGCATCATTGTCACGGAAAATATTTCGCAGTACCGCGAACGGGGTTATTCGTTGAGGCGGGCTTGCGTGGCGGGTACGGGTGAGGTGGTGACGCCGATGCTGAGCTCATCCCTGACCACGGTTGCCGTGTTTGTGCCGCTGATATTTATGAGCGGCATTGCGGGAGCGCTTTTCTATGACCAGGCATTCTCTGTTACGGTGGGGCTGCTGGTTTCCTACTTCACGGGTATCATGCTGCTGCCGGTCCTCTATATGCTGGTCTACCGGACGGGGTTGCGCGGCAGGTCGTGGTTCTCCCGCATCCGCATCAACAATCCGTTGAAGGAACATACGCTGGACCGTTTTTATGATGTGGGCATCGACTGGGTATTTTCCCATAAGACGGTAAGTATCATATTCTGTGTGGTTTCTATTCCTCTTTGTGTCTTTCTGTTTTATTCCATAGCCAAGGAGCGTATGCCGCAGATAGACCAGAATGAACTGATAGTCCACGTGGAATGGAACGAAAATATACATGTGGACGAGAACCGGCATCGTGTGAATGTGCTGTTCGGACAGTTGTTGGACAAGACTGTGGAACAGACGGCTGCCATAGGCCAGCAGGACTATCTGCTGAACCGTGAGCAGGCTCTTTCTTCTTCGGAGGCGGAATTGTATTTCAAGACTTCCTCGCCTGACGGGATTGCTCCCTTGCAGAAACAGGCGGGTGAGTGGCTGACACGGGAATATCCGTTGGCGACAGTCTCCTTTTCTCCACCCGAAACCGTGTTCGAGAAGCTTTTCGTGACCGGGGAGGCCGATGTGGTGGCGGAACTTTATGCCCGCAATAAGGAGAAGGCGCCGGCGGCGGAAGAATTGCGCGGACTGGAACAACAGT
The DNA here is from genome assembly GCF_003603065.1 of Bacteroides sp. AF20-13LB. NCBI lineage: Bacteria > Pseudomonadati > Bacteroidota > Bacteroidia > Bacteroidales > Bacteroidaceae > Bacteroides > Bacteroides sp. AF20-13LB. The sequence continues at coordinate 86,918 of NZ_QTMH01000006.1, read as the reverse complement.
TTGCGGAGCTTACGGGGACAGCGCCCGTAGGTATCGCTTTCGAGAACCAGCTCGACATAAGCATCCTGCAGGAAAGGCTGTTGCTCTATGACGTTTCGTATGACGAGCTTTACCGTACGCTGCGGACGGCATTCAAGGAGAACAGCGTAGCTATGCTCCATTCCTACCAGCAATACCTGCCTATCAGCATTGTGGGCGAGGAGCGGACAGTGAATGAGGTGCTGCAGCAGACATTGATACAGACCCGTCCGGACAGTAAGGGCGAAGTGGAGCATATTCCGCTTCGGGAGCTGGTAAAGGTGCGTCCGGCCGAGGATTTGAAAACGATTACGGCAGGACGCAACGGTGAATATATACCGTTCCGTTTCTATGAAGTGGACGATGCTCCGGAGTTGATGGAAAAGGTGAAGCGGGAGGCGGATGCCACGGGTGACTGGGATACGGCCTTTTCCGGCAGTTTCTTCTCCAACCGCCAGATGCTGGACGAGTTGGTGGTGATTCTTTTCATCTCTATCATGCTGATGTATTTCATTCTTGCCGCCCAGTTCGAAAGCTTCGTGCAGCCGCTCATCGTGCTGCTGGAAATCCCGATAGATGTGGCGTTTGCCCTGCTTCTGTTGTGGATATGCGGACATACCTTGAACCTGATGTCTGCCATCGGACTGATAGTGACGTGCGGTATCATCATCAACGACTCCATCCTGAAGCTGGATGCCATTAATGAATTACGGAGGGCTGGTATGCCGTTGCTCGAGGCCATCCACGAGGCGGGGCGCAGAAGGCTCCGGCCCATCATCATGACATCGCTCACCACCATTTTCGCTATGGTTCCGCTGCTGTTCTCGTTCGACATGGGCTCGGAGCTGCAGAAGCCGCTTTCCATAGCGATGATTGGGGCTATGTCTGTAGGAACACTGGTCAGTCTGTTCATCATCCCGTTGATATATTGGTTTATTTATAGAAAAGAAAGAGCATGAAGAAATTAAGTCTTATACTTTTGTTCAGTCTGGGAGCCCTTTCCGCTTTTGCCCAACAGCGGATAACGCTCGATTTGCAGCAGACCATTGCCCTGGCGAATGACAGTTCGCTGGAAGCCTTCCGCACCAAGAACATGTATCTGGCCGGTTATTGGGAATACCGCACCTATAAGGCAAACCGCCTTCCCAGCCTGACGCTGAACATGACTCCGGCACAGTACAACCGCGATATCACCAAGCGTTACGACTCCGAACAGGACCTTGACATCTATCGCAGCCAGCAATCCTTCTATGCATACGGCAATCTTGCCGTCAGACAGAATTTCGACTTGACGGGCGGTACGTTCTATCTGGATACGGAGCTGGGCTATATGCGGAGCTTCGGTGGAAACAAGTATACCCAGTTCACCAGTGTTCCGGTTCGTCTGGGCTACTCGCAGAGTCTGGTCGGTTACAATCCTTTCCGTTGGGAACGCAGGATTGAGCCGCTGAAGTACGAGAAGGTGAAGAAGGAGTATATCTACAATGCAGAGCGGGTGTCCGAGCAGGCCACTACCTATTTCTTTGCGCTTGCCATGGCACAGGCGGAATATGACTTGGCCAAGGACAATGCCGTCTCCACCGATACCCTCTACCGCATCGGCATGCAGCGCTTGAAAATAGCCGCCATCAGCCGTGCCGACCTGCTGACGCTGAAACTCGACGTGGTGAACGCCCGCAATACTTTGCAGAATGCCGCCAGTGCCTTGAAGCGCGCCATGTTTTCGTTGGCATCTTTCCTGAATATGGAGAAGAACACGGATATCAGGGTGTCGCTTCCGGGACGTCCGAGGGCGCTGACCATACCGGTTGATGAGGCTTTGCTGGCCGCTCAAACCAACAATCCGGAATTTCTGGGGCTTCGTCAGGAAGTGCTGGAAGCCGAGCAGACAGTAGACAAGACGAAGAAGGAATCGCGCTTCAACGCCAGCATCAACGCCAGCGTCGGCTTCAACCAGGTGGCAGAGAAATTCGGTGAAGCATACAGGCATCCCATGCAGCAGGAGATGGTGTCGGTCAGTGTCTCCATTCCACTGGTGGACTGGGGCGTGAGGAAAGGCAAATACAACATGGCGAGGAACAATCTGAACGTGGTGAAGACTTCTGCCAGGCAAAGTGAAATCAGCATTGAGGAGGAGGTTATCATGACCGTCAGCGACTTCAACGTCCAGCAAGCCCTCGTCGCCAGTGCCGAAGAGGCCCTCGACCTTGCCATCCTGGCGTATAACGAAACCCGCCAGCGCTTCATTATCGGCAAGGCAGACATCAACAGCCTGACCCTCTCGCTGAACCGCCAGCAGGAAGCGCAACGCAATTACATCTCCGCCTTGCAGGACTACTGGCTGAATTATTACAAGATACGGAAACTGACGTTGCACGACTTTGCCAGCGGATTTTCGCTGTCGGAAAAATTTGATTATAATAACTGATGAAACGAGTTTCTTCCTTCACCGTCATAGTGGCGTTTGTCTGCCTTGCTTTGGTAGGAGTGGCGTTGATACCGCTGCTCCCCGTCAAGCTGAATCCGTCACGCAGCCTGCCCGGCTTCACGGTGGGTTTCAGCATGCCTGGCACTTCGTCGCGGGTGGTGGAGATGGAAGTGACCAGCAAGCTGGAATCCATGCTGGCGCGTATCCGCGGAGTGAAGCGGCTGAACTCCACCTCGGGCAACGGCTACGGCAACATTACTGTGGAGCTGGACAAGCATGCCGATGTCGAGGCAGTCCGCTTCGAAGCTTCCACCATCATCCGGCAGACGTGGCCCCAATTGCCCGAAGGTGTCAGCTATCCCACCATTCACATGAAAGTGCCCGACGAGAACGCCTCACGCCCTTTCATGTCCTTCACACTGAATGCCCCTTCCACTCCGATATTGATTCAGCAGTATGCCGAGGAGCATATCAAGCCGCGGCTGGCAAATATTCCGGGTATCTATAAGGTGGAACTCAGCGGTGCCACGCCCATGGAGTGGAGACTGGAATATGACAGTGAACAGTTGCGCTTGCTGGGTGTGACCCTATCGGACATCAGCGAGGCAGTACAGCGGCATTACCGGAAGGAATTTCTGGGTACGCACAATGTGGATACAGGTAACGGTAGCCGGGAATGGATACGCCTGGCACTGGTGCCGGAGAGCAACTCCCTTGGTTTTAATCCTGCTGCCATCACCGTGACGGCTACCGACGGGAAACTGCTCCGCTTGGACGAACTGGTGTCGGCTGTCCGTATGGAGGAGGAGCCGCAAAGCTATTACCGCATCAATGGGCTGAATTCCGTCTATCTATCCATTACTGCGGAAGAAACTGCCAACCAGTTGCAACTGAACCGTGCCGTGATGGACGAGATGGAAGCTGTTCGGCAGGTACTTCCTGTCGGATATGAAGTGCATACCAGCTATGATGCGACCGAGTACATACGGGAAGAACTGGACAAGATTTACTTCCGTACCGGTTTGACGGTACTCATCCTGCTTGTATTCGTATGGCTCATTACTCGTAAGTTGAAATATCTTTTTCTGATAGTTACCAGCCTGGCTGTAAATATAGCGGTGGCACTTATCTTCTACTACCTCTTCGGACTTGAGATGCAGCTTTATTCGCTGGCGGGTATCACTGTCTCGCTGAATCTGGTGATAGACAGCACCATTGTCATGACCGACCACATTCTGCATCGGCGTAATCTCAAGGCCTTCCTGTCGGTGTTGGCGGCAACCCTCACTACGATGGGTGCGCTTGTTATCATTTTCTTCCTTGACGAGAAGATACGGCTCAACCTGCAGGACTTTGCAGCGGTAGTGATCATCAATCTGGCTGTTTCCTTGATGGTGGCATTGTTCTTTGTTCCGTCGATGATTGAGAAGATAGGACTGGTGAGGCGGATTACGGGGAAGAAGAGGCGTCTTGTCTTGCCGGGGCTGACGCAAACATTCAAAACAAGGTTGGGACGGATTTTCAGACGTTTCCCCGTTTATTTCTCCTGCTGTTACTCTGCTCTCATCCGTTTTCTGTGCCGTTGGCGCTGGGCTGTATGCCTGCTGTTACTGTTGGGTTTCGGTCTGCCCGTTTTTCTGTTGCCCGACAAACTGGAAGGAGGGGGAAAATGGGAAGCTGCTTACAATAAGGTATTCGGTTCGGATACCTATAAGGAGTCGGTGAAACCCGTTGTGGACAAGGCGCTGGGCGGCAGCTTGCGGCTTTTCATACAGAAGGTGTACGAAGGCAGTTACTTCACCCGTAATGAGGAGGTGGTGCTCTATGCCAACGCCAACCTTCCCAATGGCAGCACCCTCGAGCAGATGAACACTTTGATGAAACGTATGGAGACCTACCTCAGCCGGTTCAAGGAAATCAGGCAGTTTCATACTTCCATCTACAGCCCCCGGCGTGCCAGTATGCAGATTTATTTCAAGAAGGAAGCCCGGAACAGCGGTTTCCCCTATACACTGAAAGCCAATATGATAAGCAAGGCGCTGGAACTGGGAGGCGGCAGCTGGGGCATCTACGGATTGCAGGACCAGGGGTTCAGTAATGACGTCCGCGAGAGTGCCGGCTCCTACCGCATCAGGATGTACGGCTACAACTACGACGAACTCTATGAGTGGGCGGAGAAGCTGAAGGCCAAGCTGCTGACGCACCGGCGTATCAAGGAAGTGCTCATCAATTCGGAGTTCTCCTGGTGGAAGGATGACTATCAGGAATTCTACTTCAACCTGAACAAGGAGCGCATGGCGCAAGAGGGCATCGACGCGCAAGTGCTTTTCTCTGCGGTGCGCCCCATCTTTGGCAAGAATCTGGAGATTGGTTCGGTAGCGGCCGAGCAGGGGATGGAGAAAATCAAGCTCTCTTCCCGCCAGTCTGCCGAATATGACATCTGGGCAATGCAGTTCTTTCCCTATGGAGTAGGAAACGGCAAGCATTACAAACTTTCCGAACTGGCTACTGTGGAAAAGGGACAGATGCCGCAGGAGATTGCCAAAGAAAACCAGCAGTACCGCCTCTGCCTGCAATACGAATATATCGGCTCCAATGAGATGGGCAACAAGATACAGAAACGTGACCTGGAGGAGTTCAACAAACTGTTGCCGATGGGTTATACAGCCGAGTCGGACAGCAACAGTTGGTCATGGGGCGAGAAGGACAACCGCCAATACCTGCTTCTGCTGGTGGTGATAGCCATCATCTTCTTTACGACCAGCGTTCTGTTCAACTCCCTGAAGCAGCCGCTTGCCATCATCTTTGTGATTCCGGTTTCTTATATCGGGGTATTTCTTACTTTCTATTGGTTCCGGCTGAACTTCGACCAGGGCGGTTTTGCCTCGTTCGTCCTGCTGTGCGGCATCACGGTGAATGCCAGCATCTATATCCTGAACGAGTACAACAGCATCCGACGTCGTTTCCCCCGTCTTTCCGCTCTTCGTGCCTACGTCAAGGCGTGGAATGCGAAGGTCGTTCCTATTTTCCTCACGGTAGTTTCTACCATTCTGGGATTTATCCCTTTCATGATAGGTGAGGACAAGGAAGCTTTCTGGTTTCCATTGGCGGCGGGTACCATTGGCGGACTGGTGATGTCCGTCATCGGTATCTTCTTTTTCCTGCCGGTTTTTGTGCTGAAACAGCGTGATTTTCTTAGGAAATGATTACTTTTGCTCGATTTTGTTACCTGAATGGATACTTGAATTTTAAATATGGAAAGTGCGGAGTACTCTTTGGATGAGTTATTATGTCAGTCTCTTCTGTTGTTTCGTCAGTATCGGTTTTATGATGCTCCGGAATGTGGAGAAAAGGCATTCCGGATATTGGAGGAAGCCCATGTATGGATGGGGCGTACGCAAGAGTGTGTGGATATGGCGAAATGGGGGTGCGTGATAGAGTGTCTTGCGCAGAAATACTACATAGAAGATGATACGGATGCGATTCTGGAAGAAATTGATGCTGCCTTGGTTGCGCATTGGAAGAGGATAGAGAAAATCCATGCAGAAGTCACCACCGTTTATTTATGGCTGGGGTACTATTTCCTGCTACGTTTCAGAAACCGGGAATCCCGTTCCCATTCCCGTTGTAAACAGATAATGTCCAGCTTGTTGTGTGCTTTGGTCGAAATCTTCCGTAAGGTGGAGAAGGGGGGAGCCCCGACAGAAGTCTTGTCACATCTTTCGGTAGATGTTTGGGGAGAGACCGTCTGCTGGATGGAGCAGGTACATGATTCCCGTCTTTGCGAGAAGCAGTCGTCAGCTTTGCTGGCACAACTCTATAACCTGAAAAGTGTGGAGTTGGAAAAAGGTCCGGGAAAGCAGGATGCTTTGCTCCAGCAGATTCTGGAGTTTTATTGCTTTTAAGGGAAAATTATCTCTGCTTAGTTTTATCATTTCTGCTTCCACACTTCCACCTACTTCCTGCATCCCTTTATTCATCGGCATTACAAGTGCTGTGGAAGCAACTCAAAAAGGTGGAAGCAACTTTTGCTTCCACAGCGGAAATACGCCGGAAGGTAAGTTAATATCTTGTTTGTTAGTGTATTAATAGAATGTGCAGCATTTTGCAAATATCTTGTTTACACGATAAGCGTTTCGTGTAAACACGGTATTAACTTCGTAAAAGACCGTTTACCGATAGACTGCAGCTGGGCTCATAATAGGAATAAGATAGGTGCACAGTATGGGGAAACTATGAGTATAATAGGTGTTCAACGGTTATGAAGCACCTTGTTGACGGTCGTTAGTCGAGTGGTTGACGGCCGTTGGCAGAGCGCATCACGGCCGATAGGCGCTGATAACTCCGTACAGAAAATGGAAAGGAAGCCTATGTAAGGGGAAACAAGCTCTGAGCTATTTGTTTTGTTTGCCACATTTATCTTGTTTTTGTACATTGTTGAAGCGGTTTTTTGTATCTTTGAAGGGAGAGGCCGTAAAAAAGCTTATTCTCATCCAAAGTTTAATTATATATACATGGATTATGAAGCGATGTATAGTACTGTTCATAACATTCTGCTGTGCAGTTGTTTCTAATGCGTAGACAAATGGCATTGTGACTGATGGGGAAAAAGGATTGCCGTTGGCTGGTGTGAATATTTATCTCCAAAAGGATTCTGTGGGCATAGGAGTTATACGTAATGATAATCTGGTAAAGAACATGTTCATATGAAAAAACTGCTATATCTTGGACTTTTGTCCGTTTGCGTACTGTTAGGTTCTTGCGTAGAGAAGAACGTATTCAATGCTTTTGATAAGGTAGAGAGGTATATGGATGTATATTCTGACAGTGCATTGCTGCTGTTGGAGCAAATTCCTCATCCGGAGAAGCTTCGTGGAAAGCAGCGGGCAGACTATGTGCTGCTGTTGACACAAGCCCGTGATAAGAACTATCTGGATAGCATGCAGTCGGATTCGTTGATAAAGTTGGCGGTAGATTATTATAAGAATGGGGGTGATAACGTGAAAGCGGGGAAGGCATTGTTTTATTATGGCAAAGTGATGGATTTGCAGGGGAATGATACGCTGGCTATGCAAGCCTATTTGAATGCTTTGGCTAAATTGGAGAAAACGGAAGAGTATAAGCTACAAGGCTTGGCATATGAGTATATCGGTATTTTGAATGCAGATAGAAAGCTACACAAAGATGCTCTTGATAATTATCAAAGTTCGGTATATTGTTTTCAAAAGGCAGCCGATACTTTAGGGGTTATATATGCTTATCGGGATATTGCTCGTATTTATTATGTAGAACAACAATATGACAGTGTTTATAACTACATCAATAGGGCTTTGTCCTTGTGTGAAGAAAAGAAAGGATGTATCGATTTTGAACGAGTAACTCCTTCTTTGTTACAAGTAAAAGGAATTGCAAAAAGAAATGAGGGAGATTTGGAAAATGCAATAATCTTGTTGAAAACTGCGGTAGAGACTGAACAAGATAGGCATTCTATGCATCACTGTTCAATGTCATTGGGGAACATTTATTTAAATCAAAATAAGTTGGATGAGGCAAAAAGATATTTTACTTTAGCTTTGAAATCAGAAAGGCCTCGTACTCTGGCAGGGGCATACCACTATTTGTATCTGTTGGAAAAGAGGCAGAAAAAGTATGCAATGGCTCTCTATTTCAAAGAGAAGTCTGATTCGTTGTTGTCCGTTGACCTGGATGCTAAACAAGCATCTCAAATTTTGACTTTGCAACGTAAATATGAAAAAGGAAAGCTTCTTTTAGAAAAGCAACAAGTTGAACACGAAAAGAAAATACAGTTTTATTTTGGGATGGTAATCGTTTTATTTATTATCCTATTATGTCTTGTTTTGTATTTTCTTTTAAGAAAAAGATACAAAGAGATGTTCCGGAAAAATATGCAAGTAATAAAGGAGAATGAGTGCATGATTAAACGATATGTTTATGAACTTGATGTGTTGAAACAAAAAGCAGGTGAAACAGCGGAAACAAATAGAGAGAAGGTTGGTAAATTGAATCAAAAGATTTTGCTGTTGGAGAGTGAGAATAAAAAAATACGTGAAAATGTATGTGTAAATGGTGTTTATCTCTTGGATCAATTGAAGAAGGAAAAGCTGATTGTGAAGAATATGACCAAACAAGAGAAAGAACAGCTCCTTGAATACATGGATTTGATATATGGTAATTTGATTTCTCGGTTAAAGAAAGATTTTAAATTAACGAGTGGTAACCTGATATTGATAGCTTTGCTTAAAGTTGGTTTCACTACCACTGAGTTGATGTTTACTTTTGACTGCGAGATGAATTCTATTTTTACGAAAAAACGGAGATTGAGGGAGAGCTTAAATTTGGATACTACTGATAAATTGGAAGAATTTATAACTCTTTATTAGAAGAACTTCTTGCTTTTCGTCCATTAACTTAGTAGCTTTTTTTTTAGTATTTTCTTGATATATAGTTTGTTATTCTCTTTTGTGTTGTCCACTTGTACTTTCCCTAAGAAGTGATTAAATGGCTATCTTTGTTACATTCAAAACTAAAGATACTATGAAATCATTTTTTATTTTGTTAAGTTTATACTGCTTCTTTGTGGTAAATGTAGTGAATGGAAAGTCAGTAACTTTTCCTTCAAGAGTAGAAATCATCATGGATGAGGATTTTGATTTACCGGATGGTCCGGGGAATGGTCACCGTTCTATTCCTCCAGTGACTCCTTTTTTAGCATTTTTGAATGATGACCACTCCATTGACTTGGAGTTCTATCAATCTATAGGTGAGATTGAAATTGTAATTTCTCAGAATGGGGATGTTGTTTACTCTTCTACTGAGAATATTGACTCTCCAATATTGAGAAAAGTACAATTACAGAAAGGCTTAGTTGGTGATTTTTTACTTGAGATAAAAGGTTTGGATGGAGCTTATGCATTCGGTAGATTTACTATTCATTAATAATGGCTATATAGCACTATGAAACAAATCTCATTTTGCATCACTTGTATGAATCGGCTTAAACATTTACAAGAAACTTTGGAGAAGAATATTCTTGATAATTTCTTAGTAGATGAGGTCGAGTTTGTTGTGCTGGATTATAATTCGCAAGATGGATTAGAAGAATGGATTGCTCAATCTATGATGAAATATATTGAGATGGGTATTCTTGTCTATTATAGGACTACTGAACCAGCTTATTATCGACGCAGCCATAGCAGGAATATGGTTTTCAGATTGGCAGAAGGAGAAGTAGTATGCAATTTGGATGCAGATAATTACTTAGGTAGAGGGTTTGCAGAGTTTATGTTAAAAGAATTTAACAATAAAGAGCGTCTATTTTATACGAGTAATCTTTGTTATCGTGATGTTTTCGGAAGGGTCTGCTTGGAAAGAAAGGAGTTCGTTGAGGCGAGAGGATACAATGAAGTGTTTGTAGGATATGGTTTGGAAGATGTTGAATTTTTCAATCGTTTGTTGTGTAGAGGGCTTGTGCAGGAAATTTTTAATCAGAAGGAATTTTATAATGTTTTGATGCATGCAGATGAAGAGCGGATAGCACAAGAGTTTTTGTTGAAGAAGTTGCAGAGTGTCTATCTGGATTATATAAATCCCTACTCTACGAGAGTATTGATGTTGTATAAAGGACAACGTTTTGGCATAGGAGTGATACAGAACAATATTGCAATGAATTATAATCATCCGGATGAATCAGACATGCTAAAACAATGTATAGGGGATAAATATCGACTTGTGATAAAAGGAGAATGGAAAGAAGGAATATGGGATGAGATGGAGAACGGAATTCGACTGAATTTTAAAGATGAGGAAATGATACTTAGAAACAAATCTAATTGTTTGTATGATTTTAATCATCAATATTATAAAGTTAAAGATGCGAATCTGATAGTGGTAATTGTCATGGGTGTAACAGAGGCTATAAACTATCTGAAGATGAAAAAAATGGATAATGATTGTAAAACGGTAAATCCGAATGGGTTCGGACAAGGGATTGTATATCGGAATTTTGATTATACTAATAAAATACTCTTGGCATAATATGAAACAGAATTATACGTTGATGGGAGGAAAAGCGTGGTGTTGTTTTTCTGTTTTTTATTCTCGAAAAGCGTGGGGAAGCCTCTTGACTGAGGTTGTCTCATTCTATCGTGAGTTCCAAAGTTTGTTTCATTATTTTGTGGCTTATTTCTCTGAACAACAAGGAGAACATATCAAAGTCACTTTTTCGTTTGATATTGAGAATATGGTTGAAATACAGGAAAGGGTCGATACTCATTTTTTACTTTTCTTGAATCAAAATCCGTCAGTCCATCCTAAACAGTTCCCTTTCGGAGAAGATTTGTGGTGCTTTTATCCTAACAATTCTTTGGTCTGGAATCAGTATAAGATACAATATCCGGATTTAGATTTATTGCTGGATAAACAATTTACACTTTGCCTTTCCGGATTTTTGAGTGATACTTATGTGGGAGGCAAAAAGCAAATGGAGGGAGAGAACTTTAATTTGCTGGAGCAAATACAACAAAAAGTGTTTACAGAACAAAATGGGATTAGGCTTGCCAAATGGGGATGTTTGATAGAATGTTTAGCTCAAAAGTCTTTGATAGAGATGGATGTGGATGAACAACTTACAGATGTGGATGAATTCTTGATAGCTTTGTGGCAAGAGATGAAAGTGCCTTATATGGGTACATTTCAGTTCTTATTGTGGGTAGGAGATTATTTTCTATTTCGTTTCTATGACGAGAATTCTTTGTTTCGCTCTCGGACTTCTTGGATGTTGGAGCAAATAGTATTAGGTGTTGAACGGCTTTTCTGTCAGTTTGAGTATAGAGTGAGGTCTGTTGAACCATTGTTTTTATTTCCAGTTGATGTTTGGCGAGATTTAGGTGAATGGTTACTGTGTGTGGAGAAAGTTTGTATATGTGAGTCGGTAAAAAATGTATTAGCTAAGTTATATGCTTTACCTGAAATGGAGTTTTTGTTACATTGTAATTTCCCAAAGAATACTTTGCGTTGGAAATATCGTGAAATAATATTTGTGGATAAATAATAGAGATAGTTTTATGCTATACATAAATTGAATGTTTAATTAAAATTTTGATGACAATGAAAAAGTTAGGTAAGATTAAATTGGATCAGCTTAATAAAGCTGAACTCAGTGAAAAGGAGTTGAATCGCCTTTTGGGAGGAGAAAACTGTTGTTTGTGTGCTTGCGCTGGACCGTCTGGACCGGTTGACAACTTTAATGCAAATGTTGCAGGTAGTCTGTACTCTCCATCGTGGACTGGCGGTACTCATGGATCACATAGCATGTAGGAATAGTAGTAAATAATACAAGTTTGATGTTTTTTATTCTTTCCTTGTTTATAGGAGAATAAAAATTGTATTTTGCAACTGTTTGAATTGTGAAGTAAGTAATTTGTACCGTTATTTTGGAAGTAGTGGAAGTGCATGATATGTGTGTTTTCTACTACTTTCAGAATGAGGTATATTGATGATTGTATTTATGAAAAATTGTTTTTTACTGATAGCTATTGCTTCATTCTTATTAGGATGTAGTGGCAATAAAAAGGAGAATACTTTGCAAGATGAAGAGGGTACTCCAGTTATTAATCTATCATCAGACAATGTGTCTAAGGTTGCTTTACTACCATTGAGCGAAGCTGCTGCGAAAGTGGAGATTGTTTCGTTGGAGGTGACGGACGAATCTCTAATAGGAGAAATTACTAAAATGAAGGTGACTGATTCTGACATCTGGGTGAAACATTATAAAGACAATCATGTCCTCCGATTTTCACGTTCCGGAAAGTTCTTGAATAAGGTAGGCAAAGTTGGACAAGGACCGGAAGAATATATCAGAATGGCTGATTTCTTCGTGGACGAGAACACCAAAGAAGTATATATCCAGACGACAATAGTTGGAGTTAAAGTCTATGATTATGAAGGCAATTATAAGCGGACAGCTGCAAAAACATCTCCGGATGATGTATTTATGACAATGTATTTCCAATTTGCATTGTATGATAACAAGTTCTTTATAGCTCAAAATCTGGCATTTATCAATAAACCGACACCAAAAGATTCGGTATGGTCTTTTGCATGGGTTGATAGTACTTACCAGAAAAAAAAGATATTCAAAAATCCGGCACATATCGGGCGTGAAGAGGAAATTATGAAGAACGGAATTAATTTCCAGCAGTTTGTTAACTATTGGTTAGAACCTTTTACCAGTATAGATACCTATGGCAATCAGTTGACCTTGAAATATCCGGATACCGATACGATTTATCGTTATGACAGCCCTGCGAATGAGTTGGTACCTCAATATATCATTTCAACCCATGAAGAAAAAGGTGATTATGGGGCGACTCATGTTTGGTTTAGGGAAAGAAGCGCTTTCGATTATTTTTCCATATATTCTTATTATCCGAGTAAGGATAATATCTATCTGCTGTGCAGTAAGGGGGAAACCATTTATACTTATTGTTATGGCAAACAGACTGGAAAAGTGAAAGTAAAAGAGCGAAAATCCGAGATTACGGAACGAATGCTGGGTAATCACACCCTTCGTAGGCTGGAAGGTGCTAAGTACTTTATCTTGGATAATGATTTGTGTGGAGGGTCGTTCCATGTAGATTATCGTTCACAAGGAAAGTATTGGATAGATGTACTTATTCCGAACAGTGAAGACAACTGGATAGATATAGACGAGATGAGAACTTCTGACGTAAAGGATGAATCTCTAAAAGCAAAATTCATCCATACTTTGGAGAATGTAGAGGAAGAGAGTAATCCGATATTGGTAATTGCTACATTAAAATAGTAAATGATGGATAAGTCTTTTTTGATAACTACTGGGAATCAGCATCAATATGTATATTCGGATGCTTTGTGCTATTTTCTTTATGTGCCGGAAGAAATGGCAACTGTAATGGAACATATGGATGCATCACTTGTTGATAGAACAAATTATTACGAACGTAAACTGAAATTTCTGAAAGAACATTGTTTTTTTGAAAAGAGAGAGGTAACATTTCAAACAGATTATAGTGAAGAATTGGTAAAACGAAACCTTGCAGGGTTGCGGCAATTATTGATTGAAGTAACTGATAGGTGTAATTTGGAATGTAAGTATTGTGGTTATGGTGAATTTTATTCTAATTATGACCGGCGAGAAACAGGTGACCAGTCTTTTGAAAACGTAAAACTATTGGTAGATTATTTGACTAAACTATGGTGTTCTGATTATAATGTTTCTCATAAAAATGAGATTACAATTGGATTTTATGGCGGAGAACCTCTGCTGAATATGAAACTGGTGAAGGAAACAATTGCCTATATTGAGAGTTTGAATTTGCCTTCTTTGATTTTTAATTACAATACAACCACGAATGCTATGCTACTGGACCGGTATATGGACTATTTGGTGGAAAAGAATTTTAGTATTCTGATTAGTTTGGACGGGAATGAGGTGCAATCTGCTTATCGGGTAGATAAGCATGGAAATTCGTCTTTCTCACGTGTAGTCAGAAACGTAAAGAAACTGCAAGAAACCTATCCGGATTATTTTGAAAAGAAAGTAAATTTCAACTCTGTATTGCATAACTTGAATTCTGTTGCAGAATGTTATTATTCCATCAAAGAACTGTTTGGGAAGAATCCTCGTATGGCGCAGCTAAATACTACTGGGCTTATTCCGGAACGTGTTGAAGAGTTTTCTAAAATGTTTAATGATAGAGTGAGGAGCTTTGATGAAGCAGTGCAACACGAGGATTTGAAGTATACTTTCATTAAGGATGGCAGCCGTTCCGTGAGCTATCATTCGATGTTGATGCGATATGGTGGTAATCGTTATGCTACTTATTTGGATTTGTTTGATACGGGGTGGGAAGACCGATACATTCCCACAGGCACTTGTCGCCCTTTTGAACGCAAATTATTTTTGACAGTTCGTGGAAAAATTCTTCCATGCGAAAAGATTGGACAAGAACATGCTATTGGATATCTGAAGGATGGAAAACTGAATTTGGACTGTGCAGCTGTAGCTAAATATTATAGTTCGATGTACGAAAAGGTAGTAAAAAGCTGTCGACACTGTTATTTAAAAAGGAGCTGCGGTCAGTGCTTGTTTTTGTTGAAGGAAAAGAATGGGCAATTGATATGTCCCGGCATACAAACGGATGCTAAGTTGAAAGAGGAGTTTGGGATTTTTTTAACGTATGCTGAGAATTATCCGAATCATTATGAGGAGTTGTTATCTTCTATTGTAGTCGATTAATTGAAAAAGGAGTAAATGCAATGAATTATTTATTTTATTTGGAGCCTTATGCGTTTTTGTTGCGTAGTAATGACAAAACAGTAGTTTATAATACTCTGAATGCAACTTATTTGATTTGTCCTGATTATCCGATTGTACAGTTGATTATTGAACAGTGGCAAAATCCGACGAATGGGTATAGTGTTTTGTTGGATAAGGAAATGATGGAAAACGAAGTTGTAAGACATTTTGTTGAGGCTGTAAGAGAATTGTTTTCGGGTGATTGTATAGAATATGACGGGAAATTTCCTAAGCCTTATATCTTTCAGCCAACTTTGTTCTTGAATTCAGATATACGTGTCAAAGATGAGGAAAAAAAAGCCTCTTTGGGAAATCGTGTTATGGAAAACCTTAATGAAGTAAATCTGTATTTACCGGCAACGTGTGAGTTGGAGTGTCCGGCTTGTACTTCTTACTTCCATCAAATAAATCACTGTACTGTTCACTCCGGTGATGGACTGAAAACAGACGATTATCGTCGATTAATACGCCAATTCTTGATGAATGGCATTAAACGGATTAATATATTTGCAGGAGGAAATCCGAATAAAAATAGCTATGTTAGGCAATTGCTTCCTGACATGGAAAAATCAAAGGTAGATGTGCATTTGTATTTGGATAATACATTCTTGTGTAGTGAATATGAAGAATTGGTGCAACAGACCAAATGTGTTTTAGAAGTTTTAGTCCATGCTGAAGGTTTTGGTAATCAGCTGACTGAAGATATGCAGAAGTTCCCGTACGATAGAGTGAAGTGGAATTTGATAGTATCCAATGAATCTGATATGGAACGTATAGAAAAAATGGAGATACCTGCAGAAACGGTAGTTCAAATAAAACCTTTTTATACAGCGGAAAATAAAGATTTCTTTAGAGAGTATGTCTACTTGGATATGCAAGATATATTGGCTGCCCCTATTGATAGAAAAACGATATTTAGGCATCGGACTTTGAATGATAATTTTTTCGGTAAGTTAACAATTTATCCTTCGGGAGAAGTCTATGCCAATGTGAATTGCAGTGTATTAGGAAATATACAAGATTCATCTTTAAAGGAACTTCTCTATAAAGAAATAACAGAAGGAAATGCTTGGCTTAGAATTAGAGGCAATGAAAAACCTTGTAACCAATGTGTTAATAGGGATTTATGTCCCTCTATCTCTAATTATGAGCTGGTGATAGGAAAAAACAATTTATGTAATATACCAATTGAATAAGTGGACGTATTCCCATATTATCGTCAGCTTGATGCCATGGATTGTGGTCCTACTTGCCTACGTATGATAGCTAAGTTTTATGGTAAGAGCTATTCTTTGCAGACTTTGCGTGCCCGTTCTTTTATTTCTCGCAATGGTGTTTCCATGTTAGGCATCAGCGATGCCGCTGAGTCTATTGGTTTCAGAACGTCCGGAGTTCGTGTCTCTTTTGAACAATTGGCGGAAGATGTTCCTCTGCCTTGCATTTTGCATTGGAATCAGAGTCATTTTGTGGTTTGCTATGATGTTAAGAAAAAGAAAGGGCAATACTCGTTTAGAATAGCAGACCCTGCAACTCAGTTGGTTACGTATAATGAACTGGAATTGAAGCGATGCTGGTTAGCTACCAAATCGGACGGAGAAGAGAAGGGGACTGCACTTGCACTGGAACCCACTCCTGACTTTTATAATGGTGAGGGAGAACCGGAACTGAAAGAAAGAGGGTTGCGTTTTTTCTTCCGTTATCTGACTCCCTATAGGAAAGAGTTGTTTCAGCTGATATTGGGCATGTTGGTGGTGAGCTTACTTCAGCTTATCCTACCTTTTCTTACGCAAGCCTTGGTGGATGTGGGTATCAGTGACGGAAATTTGAGCTTTATTACCTTAGTGCTGGTTGCGCAGATTATAATCTCGGTATCACAACTATCGGTAGAGTTTATCCGTAGCTGGATATTGTTGCATGTGAATACGCGTATATCCATCTCCCTTATTTCGGACTTTTTGGCAAAGTTGATGAAGTTGCCGCTTCATTTTTTTGATACGAAGATGGTGGGAGACATTATACAGCGCATTGGTGACCATGACCGTATAAAGAATTTTCTGACAGGTTCTTCTATTAGTACGCTCTTTTCCTTTGTCAGTTTTTTCATCTTTGCTATTGTACTTGCTTACTACAATTTGGTGGTATTGGGAATCTTTCTTTTAGGTAACAGCTTGTATATTGCCTGGATACTTGCTTTTATGAAATATCGCCGTGAATTGGATATCCGTCGGTTTGCACAAGCAGCCGGAGAGCAGAGTAACCTTGTGCAGATGGTGACCGCTATGCAGGAAATAAAGTTGAATAACTGCGAGACACAGAAGCGCTGGCAGTGGGAGCGTATTCAGGTGAAACTGTTTAAAATCAGCGTAAAAGGGTTGGCTTTGGGGCAAGTACAACAAGTAGGTTCTGTATTTTTCAATCAGACCACGAATATTATAATCTCGTTTATTGCGGCAAAGGCGGTGGTGGAAGGGGAGATGACACTGGGTATGATGATGTCTCTGACTTATATCATCGGTCAGCTCAGTGCGCCGGTCTCTTCTTTTATAGGATTTGCGCAGCAGTTTCAGGACGCCAAGATAAGTCTGGAACGGCTGAATGAGGTACATGGGAAACCGGATGAGGAGCAGGATATTGCTTCCAAATTGTCCGTTTTGCCTGAGAGACGGGATATAAAGATGGAAAATGTGTGCTTCAGTTACGATGGAGCGGATAGAGACTATGTGCTGGATAATGTCTCTTTAGTGATTCCCGAACATAAAGTGACAGCTATTGTAGGTGCGAGCGGGAGTGGAAAGACTACTCTGGTGAAACTGATGCTTGGTTTCTATTCGCCCAATAAGGGGGCTGTGAAGGTGGGTGATGCTTCGTTAGAGAACATAAATCCCCACTTGTGGCGTGCCAAGACGGGAGCCGTGATGCAAGATGGTTTTATCTTTTCGGAAACCATTGCGCAGAATATTGTTGTGGGAGAGGAGCAGGTTGATGTGGAGCGGCTACGTCACGCCGTGACGGTGGCCAATATCCGTGATTTTATAGATTCTCTTCCATTGGGATATAACACCAAAATCGGTATGGAGGGGAATGGTATCAGCCAAGGGCAGAAACAACGTTTGCTGATAGCACGTGCTGTGTATAAAAATCCGGAATTTCTTTTCTTCGACGAAGCCACCAATGCCTTGGATGCAAATAATGAAAAAGAGATTATGGAACATCTGCATGAATTCTATAAAGGAAAAACCGTGGTGGTAGTGGCGCATAGGCTCAGCACGGTGAAGGATGCCGATAAGATTGTGGTGCTGGATAAGGGATGCATTGTGGAGGAAGGTACCCATCGGGAACTGACGGAGCGGAAAGGACTATATTACCGGCTGGTTAAGAACCAGTTGGAATTGGGTAGTTAATGAATGGAGGAAGAAAAGAAATATAAAGATATAGAACTCCGCAGTGAAGAAGTGCAGGAGGTGATGAACCATATCTCTCCCTGGGTAGTGAGGTGTGGAATCACTGTCTTGGCGTTGATTTTGCTGATGATACTGGTTGGTTGTTGGATATTCAGGTATCCGGACACCTTGGCGGCAGAGGTGACTCTGGCTACGGAAGAGCCTCCCGCCTTTGTGCTGTCACATGCTACGGGGAAGCTGGATACACTTTATGTGAAGAATGGGAGTCTGGTGAGTACGGATGCGGATTTAGGAGTGATTGGCAATGCTGCGTCTTCTGAAGATGTGCGTTTTCTTAAGAAATGGATGAAGGCATGGGAAACGCAGGATTATGATTGGCAGAAAGGAGTGGAGCTTTTTATCGGCAGGCGCTGGCAGTTGGGGGAACTGCAATCGGCTTTTGCAGCTTTCATTACTTCACTTACAGAATATGCACGTTTTATGGAGTTGGACTATTACGCTCGGAAACTTCGTTTTCAGGAAAAACAACTGGGTGGACAACGCTCCTATCTTCGGTTGGCAGAGCGGGAATATGAGTTGATTGATAAGGATATAAAGCTTGCCGAAAGTATGTATACCCGTGATTCTATTCTATATGTGCGTAAGGCTATGATTGCTGCGGAATTTGAGGAGTCTGGAAGCAGATATTTGCAAAGTTTGCGTTCTAAAGAAGAGGTACGTATGAGTTTGCTTCAGGCAGAAATGCAGTTGGTACAACATGAGGAAAATATGTTGGATATACGTAAGCAAGCATACGATGAGGAACAGAGTCGCCGGACTGATTTAAAGAATGCCATAGAGCAGTTAGCCGCGCAATTGAGTGCATGGGAGCACTCTTATTTATTGAAAAGTCCGGTCAGGGGGAAGGTTACTTTTATGACGGTTTGGAGTCGTAACCAGAATGTGAAAGCCGGTGAAACGGTTTTCACGATTCAGCCATCCGACAGTTCAAGGGTGTTAGGTAAGGCTCTACTTCCTTTGCAGGGTTCGGGTAAGGTACATGTGGGACAGCGGGTGCATATACGTCTGAATAATTATCCCGACCAGGAGTTTGGCTATGTAAAAGGGCAGGTCGCAAGTATCTCTCCTGCTCCAACGGAAGAGGGAATGTATATAGTAGAAATAACTTTGCCTGACGGCATGCAGACCAACTACGGCAAACAGCTGCCTGTTTCGCGTGAGTTGAAAGGTACGGCAGACATTATCCTTGCTGACAAGAATGTATTGGAAAGGTTGTTGGCTCCGTTGAGGAAAGTGGTGGAATATGAAAAATGAAGTACTTATTCCGTCGTCTTCCCCCTTGCATCCAAATACCCTCTTTTAAACATATCCACGAACAGAAAGAATAGTGATAAGAGCAGTGGCCCGAAGATGACACCCATGAATCCGAAAAGGGACAAGCCGATTACAACTCCGAAGACAGTGATAAGCGGATGAATGTCTGCCATTTTCTTCTGGATGATGAAGCGTATCAGGTTGTCGAGCTGTGAAATGACTGCACCGCCATAGATGGCCAGGCCGATAGCTTGAACCCAGTTGCCTATCAATGCCATGTAGACAGCTATCGGAAACCATACCAGCGCTGTTCCTACCATTGGGATGATGCTGGCGAAGCAGGTCAGGAAACCGGCGAACAAGATGTTGGGAGCACCGAAGATCCAGTAGCCTATCATGGCTACTCCTCCTTGTATGACGGCGAGTAAGGGGATGCCGATGGCATTGGAGCGGACAATCATGTTGATTTCGTGGATGACGTTTTGTGTATTGTCATCGTTGAACGGCAATAGGTCGTTGACGTACTGTTCCATCTTTTTGCCCCCTATCAGCATGAAGTAGAGTACAAAGACCAGTACGAAGATGTTGACGGCAAAACTGCTGATACCTCCCATGATGGCTTGCCCGATGCGGGGAAGAATTGAAATGACGTATGCCACCGTGTCTTTCCCCAAGATATAGTAGCCGGTTTTGGCTTTAATGATGTTGGCCGCTTCTTCGAAAGGAGCTATAATGGCTTGCGGGTCCAGATTGATGTTTTGAAGATTGACCACAGCCAGCCATACCACCAGCCCAAGCGGAACCAGAAAGCAAAGAATTGCCTCTGCCGTAATGAGGGTGGCAGCTATGCTGCGCTTCATTTTCCGCTTGTCGGAAAGATACATCATCTGCTTTCTCACCAGGATATAGATAGTCAAGGCTCCCAGCAGACCGCCCATGAATGGGGCTATTTGTCTGAAAAGAATGATTCCCAGCCCGATAATGATGGCTATCAGCGAATATTTCCAATATTGCTCTTTTGTGCTCATAAAGTTCCTGTATTTCTTAGTAAAGAAACATAAAAGAAGTTGAAAAGGTTTGGAAATTGTGGCCGGAATTCAATATTTATCCTTCGTCCAGCCAGCCTAACCCCTGGCGTATGATTTCCGGCTCCCCATTGGTGCAATCCACTACGGTAGAGCCTTCCGTACCGCCGATACCGCCGTCTATTACCAAATCGACAATATCACCGAATTTCTCGTCAATCAGTTCCGGGTCTGTGCAGTATTCAATGTCCTCATTGTCCTCATGCGGCAATGTAGTTGTCATGATGGGAGCATCCAGCAGGCGGGCTATTTCCTGAATGATGGAATTGTCCGGCATACGGATGCCGACCTCCTTACGGTTACGGAATATCTTGGGCAGGCGGGTGGTGCCGTTCAGAATGAAGGTGAAAGCTCCGGGCAGATTACGCTTCATCAACTTGAAGGTGCTGTTGTCCACTTTGGCGTATTCGCTGACCTTGCTCAAGTCGTAGCAGATGATGGAAAGATTGTTCTTCTTGGGGTCGATATTTTTAAGACGGCAGATACGTTCGATGGCTCGTTCCTTCAGTCCGTGGCAGCCGATGGCATACATGGTGTCGGTAGGGTAGATAAGGATACCTCCGTCATTCAGTAGGTCGACCACCTGCTGCAGGTCGGCGGGATTGTTATTTTTTTCATAAAGTTTCAGAAGCATGGCAGAAATGGATTTGAGTTTTATATTACATGCAAAAATAGATAATAATCGGCTTATAAACAAGCAATTCACCTTTTTAGCATCTCTTTCTCCAGTTTCTTTATCTTCTTCCAGGCCTCTTTGAATTTGGGACAGAGGGTGACGGCTTTCTCATAGTTTTTCATGGCCGCCTCCTTCATGTCATGCTTCAGGCATTCGTCACCCATAAGGATGTATTCGCGGGCATACTTCACGAGGGCTTTCTCTTTCTCCAATGCTGCTTGCTTCAGTGCACGGTTTTCCTCTTTCAGACGGTTGATGATGTTCAGCTTCCGGCGGATGAGGCGCTGCACGTTGGGCTTCTCGATGTCGTAGCGGGAATGGATGGCTTTGAAAAACTCATCCAGGAAAGTGCCGAAGTCCCCTTTGTCGAAGGCTTTGGCGGCGGCAACGTATTGAACGTCTGCCTGTGCTTGCTTCAAGGCACGGTCGATGGCGGTGCGGTTGTTGAAGCGTTCGGAGAAGCTGACAATCTCCGGACGCACGAATACATCGGCACGGCTGATGGGCTTTTTCAGCTGGATACCTTCCAGCGAGGTGCAGCGGCTGAGGGCTACGTATGCCTGCCCACCGGCAAACACGCCGCCGGTAAAGTCGATGACTACCCGGCTGAAGGTCAGCCCTTGGCTCTTGTGGACGGTGATGGCCCATGCCAGGCGCACGGGATATTGTGTAAAGGTTCCCAGTTCTTCCTCTTCAATCTGTTTCTTTTCTTCGTTGTATTTGTAGCGGATGTTTCGCCACGACTCTCGTTTGACGTCACATTCCTTGCCGTCGTCGGTGATGACGTAGAGGGTCTCTTCAATAGGGTCGAAGCCGCTGATGACGCCGATGGTGCCGTTCACCCAGCGGCGGTCGAAGTCATTCTTGATGAAGATGATTTGTGCGCCCGGTTTCAGTACCAGTTCCTGCGAGGTGGGGAGGCTGCTTTCGGGAAAGTCTCCCATGATTTCGCCGTAGAAGGTGACCGGGTCACCGGGAAGTTCCGCCAGTTTCTTGTCGTTGATGTAGTCCACATTGTCACGGCGGGTGGCGAGGGTGATGTACATGTCGGCTTCCGATTGCTCTATTTGGGTGCCATAGCGGGTGTTGAGCAGCTGAAGTTCGGTAGAGCCGACGGTATTGTTGCGGATGTGGTCCAGCACATGGATGAACTTGCTGTCTGTTTGACGGTATACTTTCTGCAGTTCGATGGAGACAAGGTCTATCTGGCCGAATACCCTGGCAGAGAAGAAATAAGGGGTAGGGTAGAATCGGTTCAGTATCTCCCGTTCATCTCCTTTGACGACGGGTTCCAACTGGAACACATCGCCCACCAATAATATCTGTTTGCCGCCGAAGGGTTCGCGCAGGTTGCGGGAATAGACGCGCAGGATGCGGTCTACGGCGTCGATGATGTCGGCGCGTACCATGGAAATCTCGTCGATGATGACCAGTTCCAGTTCTTCCAGTAGTTTGCGGTGGGGTTTGGTGTATTTGAAAAATTCGTGGATGCGTCCCCGTTGAAGGCTGAAGTTCGGGTCATCGGGCAGCAGGGGGTAGAAAGGCAGTTTGAAGAAGCTGTGCAGGGTACTGCCTCCGGCATTGATGGCGGCTATGCCGGTAGGGGCAAGCACTACATGCTTTTTCTTCGTATTCGCGCAGATATATTTCAGGAAGGTCGATTTGCCCGTACCTGCTTTGCCCGTCAGGAATACGGACTGACGGGTATACTGAATGAGGTTCAAGGCATCTTGAAACTCTTTGTTTTGTGTATCGGGAACGAAGCTCAAAAGATTTCAGATTTATGATGGATTCCCGACTATGCCGAAATATTTCAGGGCGTTGGCGATGCCGTCTTCATCAACAGAAGTGGTTGTGTAGTTACTGGCAGCTTTTACGTCGTTATTGGCATTGCCCATGGCTACACCGATACCGGCATGGCGCAACATGCTGATGTCATTTCCTCCGTCGCCGAAGGCCATGGTCTCTTCCAGCTTGATGCCGAAGTGGCGGATAATCTGGTCGATACCGTTTTGCTTGGTGTTTCCTTTGGCTGTCACGTCTACGAAGGCAGGATGCCAGCGGCCCATCTCGCAGTGGGGGACGGAGGGCAGGATGATTGCTTCTTCCTCGGCGTTGATAAAGGGAGTCAGCTGGAAGAAGGCTTTGTCGGCATGGCTGTCGGTATAGGGCTTTGCTTCGATGGGGTCCACTTTCAATTGGTGATGGAAGATTTCCTCCACTACTTCGCCGGGCTGGTTCACGCAGATGTCGTGCTCTCCCACCAGGATGCATGGGATGTTGCGTTCGTGGCAGAAAGCTGTCAAGGCATCCACTTCCGCTGTCGGTATGGGGCTTTTGTAGATAACGGTGTCTTCTACAAAGCAATAGGCGCCGTTCATCGTGATGTAGCCGTCTATCAGATTCCGTTCCTGCAAGGCGGACAAGTTGTTGATGATGACGCGCGGACGTCCGGTAGAAATGAAGATATGTATGCCTTTGGCCTTGGCAGCAGTCAACGCTTCAATAGTGGAAACGGGAATTTCGTGGGTCTTGAAGCTGACCAAGGTTCCGTCGATGTCAAAAAACAGAGCTTTTATCATAAGGGGTTCTTTTATCTTGTGCGCGAAATTACTTAAAAAAGCGAAGATATTTCGTACTTTTGCGCACAAATAAATGATAAATAACAAATGAAGAAACATTCTTTGAAAGATTGGATGATAGCGGTGCGTCCGTGGTCATTCCCCGCCTCTTCGATGCCGGTGGTGGTGACGTTGGCATATCTGTATTGGATGCGGCAGGACATAAACTGGGTGAACGGTATCTGGGCATTGTTGAACATCATTGTGTTTCACGCTGCCGGGAATACCTGGAGCGATTATTTTGACTATAAGCATAAGGTCGATGCAAGGGATACCTTTGGCGCCAAGACCTTGACCGACGGGATGTTTGCTCCGCGCGAGATATATGGCTTGTCGATGGCATTGCTGGCAGTTGCCCTTGTTGCGGGTGTCGGCCTGCTGTGGCGTACGGGGTTGCCGTTGCTGTACATCGGTATAGGCGGCGCGGCTTGCTCGTTGCTTTATCCGCCGCTCAAGTATCGTGCGTTGGGCGATGTCGTCATCTTTTTGGCGTATGCCTTGCTGCCGACGTTGGGTACCTGCTATGTGGCTACGGGAGTAGTTGACTGGAATGTCTTGTGGATAGCTCTGCCGGTGGGACTGATTACGGTGGCCATTCTGCATGCCAATAATACACGGGATATGCGTACCGATGCCCGTGCCGAGATTCAGACACTGGCCATGAAGCTGGGAGGAAAGGCGTCGATGTACGTTTATTGTGCCGAAGTCCTTTTTCCTTTTGGCTGGATAGCCGGCTTGATAGCTGCGGGAACTCTTCCTCTATGGACTCTGCTGGTGATGCCGGCACTGGTTCCTGCCATAGGCAATGTACGGGTGGTGTCCCGTTTTCCCGGAAAGGGGGAAGGTGCCATAGCCGGTCTGGATGAGATGACGGCAAAACTCCAGTTGTTGTTCAGTCTGCTGTTCACGTTGTCGTTCGTTGTAGCCGGTCTGTTGTCATGAAGAAACTGATTTTTACCATTCTGCTGGCTGCCGTGCTGTGGACGGTCATGTTTTCGCCTTGGACGGCTCCTTTCGTGAATTTCTGGTGGATGATGACCGGTTCTGCGCTCACGCTGTCCGTGTTTGCCACCTTGTTCAATCCCGGCTGGTGGCGGGAGGTGAAGTGGAGCTTGCCGAATGTCTTGCTGGGAGTGGGCATTGCCGTTGCTTTGTGGGGCGTTTTCTGGTTGGGAGATAAGGTGTCATCTTGGATGTTCGATTTTGCCCGTCCGCAGGTGGACTCCATTTATGGGATGAAAGAGGGAGAGTCTCCTTGGCTGCTGGCAGCATTGCTGCTGTTGCTGATAGGGCCGGCGGAAGAGATTTTCTGGCGCGGCTATGTGCAACGCACGCTTTCCAAACGCTGGAATCCGAATGCGGGTTTTGTGGTGGCTACTTTGATTTATGCACTGGTGCATGCCGGTTCCTGCAACTTCATGCTGGTCATGGCGGCTCTGGTGGTGGGGGCGGCATGGGGGGCGCTTTACCGTTTCTTTCCGAACCGCTTTGCCGCTATTATCTTGTCTCATGCAGTGTGGGATGTGGCGGTATTTATATTTTTCCCGATATGATTATTGTTTACAAAAATAAGGTGGCGGTAATGGGTCGTATAAAAACAAGACAAATTGATGCGTTGAATTATAAAAAAGCAAGCATATGACTTACAATTTTGATGAAGTAATAGAGCGCCGTGGTACCGACTCCGTGAAATGGGACGGTGTGAAGAGTGTATGGGGACGCGATGACCTCCTCCCCATGTGGGTGGCGGATATGGATTTCCGCACGCCCCCGTTTGTGATGGAAGCCTTGCGGAAGCGTCTTGAACATGAAGTGCTGGGCTATACGTCTGCGTGTGAGGAATGGTATACTTCCATTTGTAGCTGGCTCAGTCGTCGCCACGGTTGGGACGTCACTCGCGAGATGCTGACTTTTGTACCCGGCATTGTCCGCGGTCAAGCCTTCGCATTGCAATGCTTCACCAATCCCGGCGACCGGGTAATGGTGATGACTCCCGTTTATCATCCCTTCTTCCTGGTGACGCAACGCATGAAGCGCGAAGTGGTTTACTCTCCGCTCGACCTGAAAGACGGACAGTATCAGATTGACTTTGAGCGTTTCCGTAAGGATATACAAGGATGCAAAGTATTGATTCTCTGCAATCCCCATAACCCGGGCGGGCGTGTATGGACGGTGGACGAATTACGCCGGATTGCTGATATTTGTACGGAAAGCCATACGTTTGTCATCTCCGATGAAATTCATGCCGACTTGACTCTGCCACCTTACAAACACCATCCTTTTGCTACTGTTTCGGGGGCTGCCGCGCAGAATTCCCTCACCTTCATGGCACCCAGCAAAACATTCAATATGCCGGGATTGGGAAGTTCGTACGCCATTATCCTCAATGAGGACATCCGCCACCGTTTTCAGGAGTTCATGGAAGCGGGCGAGTTCAGCGAAGGGCACATGTTGGCCTATATCGGTGCGGCTGCTGCCTATATGCATGGTGAGGAATGGTTGGAACAGCTGCTGGACTATATAAAGGGCAATATCGATTTCACGGAGAACTACCTGCGCGAGCATATTCCGGGCATCGGCATGATACGTCCGCAGGCTTCTTACCTGATTTATCTGGACTGCCGGGGATTGGGGCTGACTCAGGAGGAACTGGTGAGACTATTTGTGGACAAGGCACACCTGGCACTGAATGACGGCACCATGTTCGGTGAACCGGGTAAGGGATTTATGCGGCTGAATATCGGCTGCCCGCGTTCGGTGTTGGAGCAGGCGCTGAAGCAACTGGAAACTGCGGTTGCAGACAAATGATAGAAAAAACTATATCTCCTATATTATGAATAGATTACCTTTCCTTGGACTATTGTTTGCGTTGCTGTGCCTTGTTGCCTGCCGGCAGATGAATGAGGCACATCTGTTACATCTGGCAGAAAAGCAGGTGAATATGAATGTGGACAGCGTGTATGCCTTGCTGGTACAGATAGAGAGGCCATCGCAACTTTCGGATGAGGAGAGGCTGTTGTATGGATGGCTGAATGCTTATGTGCACTATAAGCGGCACAACTCGATGGCGGAAGATTCCTTGATATTGCCTGCTTCCGATTATTACGTCTTCCGCAACGACACGGCGAAGAATCTGTTTTCCTATCAGTTGAAAGCCTGGTACTGGTATTGGCTGAAAGAGCACGAACGGTGTATAGCTGCCATTGACAGTGGCGTAGCTTTGGCCAAGGCGCTGCAGGACACGGGAAGAATGGCTGATATGCTGATTGATAAGGCATACTGGTATGTGTATGTCTGGAAAGATTATGAGAAAGCGATAGAAACTTTCCGTACCGCCATAGCTTTGGACGCAAGAGCCGGAAGCTTCTTCTCTATGGGAATTGCCATGGGGCTGAACAAGAATGATTCTGCATCCTATTACATGGAGCGCAGCATAGAACTGGCAGTGGAGGCAGGAGATACCAGTAAGATAGTGCATTATTTGCGTAACTATGCCCAGATGCAGGCTTACTCTTTTGATGAACCTTCCGGTGCAATAACTACTATTCGTCGTATGGAGCAGTATGTCATCGACCCGGTGCAGCTGCGTATGGGAGATCTGGTGAAAGTGGAAGTGTTCTTGAAAGAAGGGTTGCTTGATTCGGCGGAATACTATTTGAATAAGGAGAGGAAACGTGGCGAGGGTCGGAACCGGTTTCTGACGGAAGAGAATATGGTGGCGGTATATAGGGCACTGATAGATTATACACGTCACCGTACGTTTGATGTGCTGGACGTGGCGCGCTATAATGATTCTGTTGCCAATGCTCTTACTGCGTTGCAGAGTACCGTCCGGCGTAAGGACGAGTCGAAGGAGACGCTTTCGCAAGCCAACTTGATTCTGACGGTGGAACGGAAGCAGGCACAGTTGAATTTGTTGCTGGCACTGTTGGTACTGGTGCTTGCAGGTGGCGGTGTGTCCCTTTATATCCGTAACCGGCGTAATAGGCTGATTGAAGCGGAAGAACGGGCGGAAACACTGACCCGGTTGCTGGAAGATGCGACCAGGAACCAGTCGAAAGGGGAAGACGGGCAGTTTTTTCGGAAAATACTGTTGCAGCAATTAGGCATGATACGGCTGGTGGCTAAACAACCTACCTCACAGAATCAGGAGCTGCTTCGCCGCATTTCCGGTATTACCAGCCATGAACTGCCGGTAGAGAGTTTGCTGGTATGGGAGGACTTGTATCCTATCATAGACCGGATTTATGATAACTTCTACACAAAGATGGACAGCTGTTTTGGCGATGTGCTCATTGACAAAGAAAAGCAGCTTTGCTGCCTGCTCTGTGCGGACTTCTCGACGAAGGAGATTAGTGTGGTGACACAACAGAGCATTCCTACCATTTACCAGCGAAAGACGAATATCCGCAAGAAACTGGGGATGGGGGAGAAGGAAGGCATCGTAGAGTTTATAGGCAGCATATAGACCGGAAAAGGCATAATATAGACTTTTGTAAAATTAAAGTGTTGATATGTAGTGATTTGTAGTTTTGGGATATAGACTTTTTATTCCTCGATATAGACCGTTTGAGGCATGTTTTACCCCTACCTTTGTATCAGCGAAATACAAGGTGTGAAATATTGAAATCAAACGCATGATGAAAGAAAAACTACTGAACAACGTTAGAAAAAGAGTGATGGTATGGGTGGCCTTGGCAAGTATGGCAACTCTGCTTCCTGCTCAGACTTACCGGCTTTCCGGTTGTGTGCAGGACGAGAACCGCCAACCGGTAGAGGTGGCGAATGTGCTGCTGAAGCAGGCAAAAGACAGTACCTATATTACCGGTATGCTGACCGACACACAAGGTTGTTTTTCCTTTGACCAGCCACTGGGAGAATACTTGTTGCATATTACCCTTATCGGCAGCGAAGACCTCTACGTTCCCGTTGTGCTGCAAGGAAACAAAAACGTTGGCGAATTGACATTGAAATCTTCTTCCGCCTTGCTGGACGAAGTGACCGTTACGGCCGCGCGTCCCGTTATCAAGCGTCTGGTGGATAGGGTAGTGTTCGATGCACATAATACCATAGCCTCTGCCGGAGGCAGTGCACTCGACCTTCTGCGTGAAGTGCCCGGTCTGCAGGTTGGACAAAACAGTATTGGTATTATAGGTAAAGGGGGTATCAAGGTTTATATCAACGACCGTGAGACGAAGCTGTCGGGAGATGAACTGATAGATTACCTCCGTTCCTATGACGCCTCCCAGATACTGAAGGTGGAGGTGATTACCACGCCTCCGTCCAAATATGATGCCGCCGGAAATGCAGGCATCATCAATATTCGCTTGAAGTCACGTCCCAAAGATTACGTGGGTGGTACGGCTTCCGCTTCCTACAGCGCTGGTGAAAAGGACAATTACGGATATGGCGGGGTAAGCCTGAACCTCAGCAAGGGGCGCGTGTCATCCTTCCTCAACGGGGGTACTACGCAGGGCAACTATGAGACGCGTGAGAAGAATTACCGCTATTTTCCGCAGAACACCTGGAACAGCCGTGCCGACTACACCAATTACATGAATAGCTTCTACCTTCAGGGAGGTGTGGACGTATCGTTGGAACGGGACTGGACTGTAGGTATGCAGGCCATCTATAATCACAGTGCTCCCAAACCGGGCAACGCCCTTTCATGGACGGAAGTTTACGATGCCTCTACCGCCGTATTGGATTCTTTGCTGTACTCCAACAGTGACAAGGATACCAGTTCCGACCGCCTCAATCTGAATTTTCATACCGATAAGGTCTGGGATGACAAAGGCAAGAAAATGACTTGGGATGTGGATTACCTGCGTGACAACCGGGACGAAAATATGGGCTTTCTCTCGAAAACCCTCCTGCCTGACGGTACGGAGATTCCGGGCACAAACTTCGATTACAACTATCTGCAACATCGCAAGGTAGATGTAGTCTCCTCCGCTCTTGATTTCATCCTTCCTTTTGAAAAGTACAAGATAACGGCAGGTGCCAAGGTCTCCTTTACCAACACTCGCAACGGTATCAATTACGATACATCGGACCCTACGCTGGTGCAGGATGATTATTTCCGTTACAAGGAGCAAATCTATGCCTTATATGCTGATTATAGCCGTGAATTTTCCGAACGTTTTTCCATGCAGTTGGGCTTGCGTATGGAGCACACCCGCACTACCGGTATTTCCGAAGCGAAGGATACGGAGGACAAGCACGACTATACGCGCTTGTTCCCTACTGTCTATCTGCTTTATTCGCCTACAGACGGGCATGCGCTGAACTTCAGTTTCTCCAACCGCATCTCCCGTCCGTCACAGAATATGGTCAATCCTTTTCCGTTCTATCAGAACAAGTACACTTACGCTTGCGGTCGTGAAGACTTGAAACCCAGTTATACTTACAATGCCGAACTGGGATATACGTTGAAGAATAACTTCAATGTTTCTGCCTATTATTCTTATTCGGACGATGTCTTCTTCCAGGTTGTGGACTTGGATGCTGAAACGAATGTGACCTCTTTCCTTTGGGAGAATTTCATGCAGACGCATGCTTTCGGGCTTAACAATTCATACACTTTCCGTACCAAATGGCTACAAACTTACGCCCAGCATGGAGTGAGCTATCGCCGGACCACCTCCAGCGCTGCCACCACCTCTCCCGAGGAGAAAGGGTGGGCTTATAACGCCAGCCTGCGCAACACTTTCTTCTTCAATGAAAAGAAGACTCTTCTGGCCACGTTGTCCGGTTCCTATTCTTCCCGTCAGTATCAGGGCATCTATCTGATGAGCCCCACTTACAGCGTCAGTGCAGGTATGCTTTATCGGTTGTTGAACAATAAGCTCAGCCTCAGCCTGAATGTCAACAATTTGTTTGTCAGCCATTCCAAATTGGAAACCATGTCCAACGGGTTGAAGATAATTGCCGACAATCAGTTTGCCTTTGCCAGTTTCCGTATCGGTGTATCCTATACTTTCGGTGGTGATATACGTAGTAAGGGTCAGCGGAACAGTAACGAGGATATTCAGAGGAGGCTATAATAAGAAGTTTATTGCGTGTTGGCAATTGGAAGAAAATATTTATCTTTGTGATACAAGCGATTGTAACAACGATTAATATAAAACCATGATGAAACAGAAACTTCTTTGCCTTTTGCCATTCTTCCTATTGTCGGGATGTGGACAGGCTACTTACAAGAATGCATCTCTGCCGGCAGAAGAGCGTGCCGGACTTTTGCTGAAGGAACTGACGCTCGAAGAGAAGGTGTCCTTGATGATGGACAGTTCCAAACCAGTGGAACGTCTGGGCATCAAGCCCTATAACTGGTGGAATGAAGCGTTGCATGGAGTGGCGCGTGCCGGGCTGGCCACAGTGTTTCCCCAACCGATTGGTATGGCGGCATCCTTCTCGCCGGAGACTGTATACGAGGTATTTACTGCTGTTTCTGATGAGGCCCGTGCCAAGAATGCCTACTATACATCCCAGGAAAGCCATGAACGCTATCAAGGATTGACGATGTGGACTCCTACAGTGAATATCTATCGCGACCCCCGCTGGGGAAGGGGTATAGAGACTTATGGGGAAGACCCTTATCTGACCAGCCGTATGGGTGTGATGGTTGTAAAAGGTTTGCAGGGTACGAACGATGGAAAATATGACAAGCTGCATGCTTGTGCCAAGCACTTTGCCGTACACTCCGGTCCGGAATGGAACCGCCATGAGTTTAATGCGGAAAATATCAAGCCCCGTGATTTGTATGAAACTTATCTTCCTCCTTTCGAGGCTTTGGTGAAAGAAGGAAAAGTGAAGGAGGTGATGTGTGCCTACAACCGTTTTGAGGGCGATCCTTGCTGCGGTAGCGACCGCCTACTGATGCAGATTTTGCGCGATGAGTGGGGATTTGACGGTATTGTCCTTTCGGACTGTGGAGCTATTGCCGATTTTTACAGAGACTATGGTCATAAGACGCATCCTGATGCAGAGTCCGCTTCGGCAGTTGCGGTGCTGAGTGGAACTGACTTGGAGTGCGGTTCGAGTTACGAGGCCCTGGTAGAAGCGGTGAAGCAGGGAAAGATTGATGAAAAAGCAGTGGATGTAGCAGTCAAGCGTCTTTTGACGGCTCGCTTTGCCTTGGGTGAAATGGACGAGCCGGAGAAGGTGTCCTGGACTGGCATTCCTTTTTCTGTGGTGGCTTCTGCCGGACACGATTCTCTGGCGCTCGACATGGCGCGCAAGTCAATGACACTGCTTATGAACAAGGATAATACCTTGCCGTTGAAGCGTGGAGGGCTGACTATAGCCGTGATGGGTCCGAATGCCAATGATTCTGTGATGCAGTGGGGAAATTATAACGGTATGCCTCCGCACACAGTTACCATTCTGGACGGAATTAGAAAAGCTTTGGGGAGTGATGATCGGCTTATTTATGAACAAGGCTGCGGATGGGTGGAGAGAGCTCAGATACAGAGCGTCTTCAACCGTTGCAAGACTGCCGACGGGAAACCCGGATTTACTGCACGCTACTGGAATAACGTGACTCGTGACGGTGAGCCAGTCACTACTGCCCAAGTGACCACTCCTTTCCATTTCTGTACATCCGGTGCCACGGTTTTTGCTCCGGGTGTGAACCTTACCGACTTCTCGGCTACCTACAACAGCGTATTCACTCCCGACCAGTCGGGAGAGGTGGTCTTTGACATCTATGCTTATGGCTCAGGGAGATTGCGGATAAATGGGGAGGAAGTGAGAGGATTCTCCAATCAGCACGGTGGGCAGAAGAGTGCTTATACTTTGCAGGTACAAGCAGGAAAAACGTATGACGTTGAATTGGATTTTGAATATTTCCGTAGCGATGCACAGCTGAACTTTGACCTTGGATTTAAGAATGAAGTGGATGTGAGGAAATCTGTGGAGCGTGTAAAGGATGCTGATGTCGTGGTCTTTGTGGGAGGAGTCTCTCCGAACCTCGAAGGCGAGGAGATGGGTGTTGAGCTTCCCGGATTCAGAGGAGGCGACCGTACTGATATTGAGTTGCCTGCTGTCCAGCGGGAACTGATTGCCGCTTTGCACCATGCCGGTAAAAAGGTGGTGTTGGTGAACTGTTCAGGTTCTCCTATCGGCTTGGAGCCGGAAACCGGGAGGTGTGGAGCTATCCTGCAGGCATGGTATCCCGGTCAGGCAGGCGGTACGGCTGTAGCTGAAGTCTTGTTCGGTGATTACAATCCGGCAGGACGCTTGCCGGTAACCTTCTACCGTAATGTGTCACAGCTTCCAGATTTTGAGGATTATAATATGACGGGCCGGACTTACCGTTACATGACCCAGGAACCGCTTTTCCCCTTCGGTCATGGATTGAGCTATACCTCTTTCAGCTATGGCGCTGTGGTGCTTGGTTCGGATGATATAAAGTCCGGTGAGAAATTGAGATTGAGTGTCCCCGTAACCAATACCGGCAAATGTGACGGTGAAGAGGTTGTGCAGGTCTATTTGAAGAAAAACGATGATGTCGAAGGACCGAGCAAGGCATTGCGTGCTTTCAAGCGGGTACATATCCCGGCAGGAAAGACGGTCGATGTAGAGTTTGATTTGGGTGATAAAGAGTTGGTGTGGTGGAATCCGCAAAGCAATGCCATGTGCGTTTCCGAAGGCAGCTATGAACTGATGGTGGGCGGTAGCTCGCAAACTGCTGATTTGCTGCGCCGGTCTTTTGTCATTCAGTCTTGATACATCACTGACAGAGTCAAAAAAAGTTTTCCGCTTGAGGGTGAGTTATGACCCTCAAGCGGAATTTTTATATACTGGGAATACATGTTCTTAATAATCCTTAATACTATATGTTAACTCCCTTGTTTCTTTGTACTTCTCTAATTTTAATTGATATATTTGTGATATCGTTATGATATCAATTAAATTTATAGAATATGGAAACAAAAGAGTGTAGTTTCAGTGGTTTCAAGATGAATGGCTTTCTGGCCTTGTTCCTTCATTTGGTAGTGCTTACGGCGGTGATAATCTTTGGGTTTCTCATTTCTGTGCCTACCTTGATCCTTTCGGTGTGTCTGTGTCTGGTATGGTTCATTATGTTTGCCGGCTATATGGAGCTGGAACCGAACGAGGCGCGTGCCATGGTGTTCTTTGGCAAGTACAAGGGAACATTCAAAGAGACCGGCTTTTTCTGGGTAAACCCTTTCCTTAATAAGAAGAAGCTTTCGCTTCGTGCACGCAACCTGGATGTGGAGCCGATAAAGGTGAACGATAAGATTGGTAATCCTATTCTTATAGGACTGGTATTGGTGTGGAAGCTGAAGGACACCTATAAAGCCATGTTTGAGATTGATTCACAAACAATGGCTGCATCCGCTCCGACAGCGGGTAATGCGAACCAGGTCAGTCTTGGCAATGCGGTGGCCAACCGTATGAATGCGTTCGAGAATTTCGTCATGATACAGAGTGATGCCGCTCTTCGCCAGGTTGCTGGTCAGTATGCCTATGATGATAATGAGGCTGATACGGAAGAGTTGACACTTCGTTCGGGCGGTGAGGAAATCAATGAACAGCTGGAGCAGAAATTGAATGAACGCCTGGCCATGGCAGGTATGGAAGTGGTGGAAGCGCGTATCAACTATCTGGCATATGCGCCCGAAATTGCCGCTGTGATGCTGCGTCGCCAGCAAGCATCTGCCATTATTACGGCACGCGAGAAGATTGTGGAAGGGGCAGTCTCTATGGTAAAAATGGCGCTCCATAAACTTTCTGAAGAAGAAATTGTTGAACTGGACGAAGACAAGAAAGCAGCAATGGTCAGCAATCTGTTGGTAGTGCTTTGTGCGGACGAGGCTGCCCAACCGGTAGTCAATACGGGAACGTTGAACCATTGATAAAGGATACGGATGAAAGAGATGGGAGGCATAGGACGGTGGGCTCTTATACTGCTCTTGCTGGGCAATGTATATGGGGGCTTTGCACAAGATGCGAATACTGCGCGCGCGCAGCACATTTATGAATTGTTTGTGGCAGGGCAAGGTGACAGCATCCATGCGGCATTGAACCGGGAGTTGCAGGAGAAACTGGCTCCGGCACTCTTCAATGATTCTTTCCGGCAAGCAGAGAAAATGTTTGGTAAATCCATATCAAAAGGAGAATGGAAGACCGATTCTGCCCAGGGAATTACTATCTATTATTCCGATGTGGAATTTGAACGTTATAATCTCCGCTTTCTAGTGGCTTTTGATGCTGACGGGGCACTGAATACAATCCGGCTAGTCCCTGCACCTGCTGTTAGCACTGCCCAACCGGTAGCCTATGATAAGACAAAAATGGATGAAAGGGATATTACGCTGGGAGCCGACGGCTACAAGCTTCCCGGAACGTTGACTTTGCCCAAGAGGGCAGTCGGTTCGGATGTATGCAGGGTTCCTTGTGTTATTCTGGTACATGGTTCCGGTCCTCACGACCGTGACGAGACGATAGGTCCCAACAAGCCTTTCCGTGACCTGGCCTGGGGATTGGCGGAACGCGGCATTGCCGTCGTCCGCTATGAAAAACGGACAAAAGCATATGGTGCGGCTTGCGTTCCTGCCGGTCGCGAACTCGATTATGATACTGAGGCCGTGGACGATGCCGTTGCCATAGTGGAGCAGGTAAGAGCTTTGCCCGAGCTGGCTCCTGACAGTGTGTATGTGTTGGGGCACAGCCTGGGAGGTACATTGGCTCCCCGTATTGCCGGGCGTTCGAAAGGTTTGGCAGGTATCATTATCCTTGCCGGACTGGCGAGACCGCTTGAAGATGCTCTTGAGGAACAGTTTTATTATACCTCTTCTTTGACGGATTCTTCAGTCAATGTAAAGGCTCAACTTGATGAACTGAAACAACAGTTGGTGAATGTCAAAAAGCTTGGTACCGAAGAGTTCGATGAGGCAATTCCCTTACCGTTGGGGCAGCCCCGCTCCTATTGGCTGTTTGCCAACGCTTACAAACCAGTGGAGGTTGCCGCTAAACTAAAGCTGCCCATATTTGTTCTTCAAGGGGAGAGAGATTATCAAGTGACTATGGAAGACTTCGGTTTATGGCGTTCCGGTCTGTTGCATTGTAAGAATGCGTACTTCAAATCTTATCCGAAATTGAATCACTTGTTGCAGGAAGGCAGCGGCAAGGCGACTCCGTTTGAGTATAGCCATGCTTCGCCCGTCCCGGCATATGTTATGGATGACATTGCCTCCTTCGTGCGGGGCAAGCAGAATACTCTTTGATTGGTACTTGGTTATATCAAAGTAACTTCAATCATAAATCGTAAATTGTTAAATAGTAAATAAATAGTGGCTAAAAAAGAAACTTCAACCAAAAGCTTTGTCCTCCGTGTGGATGCTGCAACGATGGATGCCATTGAAAAATGGGCAGCCGACGAGTTCCGTAGTACCAATGGACAGCTTCAGTGGATTATCGCTGAAGCATTGCGGAAGAGTGGGCGGATGAAGAAGTCCAAGAATCCTCCTCCGTCTGAAGAGAAAGCAAAGGAGGATTAGTAATAACAGATTCTAAATCGTAGATAATATGATTAATCTTGGTCCTTATTCCGGCAAGAATTGCCCTAATGTCCGTTTCCAACCCACTGTGCTTGACCGTATTCTGGAAGGTACGGCCCTGCTTATCGTGCTCGTTACGTGAATTAGCATTTTAATAGTTCTTTTACCATTTATCCTCCTTTTTCATCTTTATTTGTTGTTATAAATCTGCCATTACCTACTAATGGTTACTCTTTCTCTTCTTTTCGCAATTTTTAGGTATTGTTCTCCTTTTTAACTACCTCTACCTTTGCTCCCAACAAAAATTAAGATAAAAGATGAGAAAATTAACTGGCTTATTCGTTTTATGTTTTTTGCTTTCTGCCAATGCTTTGCAGGCTGCTGAACCTGAAAAAGTTACTTCTGCAGCAGAGAGTACGGAGATTTCAACAGACAAAGAGAAAAAGGAAAAAGTAGCGAATGATGGCGACAACTACAAGAAATTCCGTTTCGGTGGATACGGAGAAATGGTTGCAAGTTTTAAGGATTATGGTATTAACCGTTTCTATGGTGCGCCTGAAGGCAATCCAGACAAACATAGGAATACAATTTCTATACCCCGTTTCGTGTTGGCTCTGGATTACAAGTTCAATTCCAAATGGATACTCGGTGCTGAAATCGAGTTTGAATCCGGTGGTACGGGTACTGCTTATGAACTTGAGAATACGGAAAACGGTGAGTATGAAACGGAGGTGGAAAAG
This sequence comes from Bacteroides sp. AF20-13LB, assembly GCF_003603065.1. Taxonomy (NCBI): domain Bacteria; kingdom Pseudomonadati; phylum Bacteroidota; class Bacteroidia; order Bacteroidales; family Bacteroidaceae; genus Bacteroides; species Bacteroides sp. AF20-13LB. Next base: position 49,750 of record NZ_QTMH01000006.1, on the reverse strand, counting down.
GGTGGCGAAGTGGCTATCGAGCAATTCCACATTACCCGTTTAATTGTTCCACAATTCAACATACGTGCCGGTCACATCATTGTCCCGGTAGGATTGACCAACGCCCATCATGAACCAATCAATTTCTTTGGAACTTATCGGCCGGAAGGAGAGACAACCATCCTTCCTTCTACGTGGCATGAAAACGGACTCGAGTTTTTTGGTTCTTTTGGAAAAGGATATGCCAGCTTTGATTATCAGGCCATGATAGTGGCCGGTCTGAATGCCAATGGCTTTGACCGTAACACCTGGATAGCAAGTGGCAAACAAGGCATCTTTGAAGAAGACAACTTTACTTCACCGGGCTATGTGGCTCGTCTGGACTATAAGGGGGTTCCGGGGTTGCGTATAGGTGCTTCGTTCTATTACTGCGCTGATGCCGGTTCCAATTCTGACAAAGCGGATACTTATTCGTCTACCGGTAAGATTCCGGTAAGAATTTATACGGCAGATGCCCAATACCGTAATAAATATGTGGTTGCCCGTGCCAATATGGTATACGGAAATTTGGGTAATTCAGCGAAGCTTAGTGAGGCAAATACCAAATTGTCGAATAAATCTCCTTACAGCCGTATAACCCCCATTGCAAAGAATGTAGTCAGTTATGCAGCCGAGGCCGGTTTGAATATCAGCGCTTTCTTCAAAGGAAACAGGAAAGTTCCGGTTATCTACCCCTTTGCACGTTATGAATATTATAATCCGCAAGAAAAGGGAGAGGCCAGCCAGATAATGGAGAAACGTTGTCAGGTAAGCATGTGGACTGCTGGATTGAATTGGTATGCCTTGCCTAATCTGGTGGTAAAGGCTGACTACACTACCCGCCAAATCGGAACAAACAAGGTTTTTGGAACTGGCAAGTATAATAGTGAAAATGAGTTTTCGATTGGTATTGCCTATATCGGTTGGTTTGTCAAGAAGTAGATGAATAGTAATCAATTAATTTTATACAGATGAGGAAAAATTTCTTTTATGCGGCAGCTTTGGTATTAGGGCTGGCATTTACGGCTACTGCTTGTAGCGATGATGATGACAACAGTACAGTTAATCCTGCTGACATTGAGTATAACTCGGAGAATGCGGCAAGTTGGCACAACTACATGAGAAATGTGGCGGCTTTGTTGAAGGCAGATGCCACCAATCTTTATGATTCTTGGAATACGAGTTATAAGGGTGGGGCAAGTTTTGCAACTTCCTTCAAAGCTCATAATGGTGCCTATAACTTTTCAAGTGCCTGGAACTGTATAGAGCAGGTTATCGACGGTTGTGTTGAAATCTCCAATGAGGTAGGTGAGACGAAGATTGGTGATCCATATAATAAATATATGGCAAACAATGTTACAGAGGCCCTCTATGCTGTTGAGTCATGGTATAGCTGGCATTCCCGTGATGATTATACCAATAATATTTACTCAATCCGCAATGCCTATTACGGCTCTTTGGACGGTAAGGTGAGCGACAAGTCAATTTCAAAATTGGTGGCTGGAGTCAATGCGGAGTTGGATATGAAAGTGTCGGCAGCTATCACTACGGCAGCATCGGCTATTCAGGCTATTCCCCAACCTTTCCGTAATAATATCAACAGTCAGGAAACGGTAGCGGCTATCAAGGCTTGTGAAGAACTGGAAAGTGTATTGGATAAGGAGTTGAAACCTTATATCAGGGACAATAGCACCATTAACAGCAATGAAGCACTTGACCCGATTGTTGAAAATTATGTCAATGTTGTGGTTTTGCCTACCTATAAGGATTTGAAGGAGAAGAATAGTACGCTGTATGACGCTGTGGTGGCTCTTGCCAACAATCCCTCTAACAGTGCTTTTGAGACGGCATGCAATGCTTGGATAACAGCCCGTGAACCTTGGGAGGAAAGTGAGGCGTTCCTATTTGGGCCGGTGGATGAGCTGGGACTTGACCCGAATATGGATAGTTGGCCTTTGGACCAGAACGCCATTGTCCAGATTCTGAATTCCCAGAAATGGGGCGATTTGGAATGGAGCGAGGGTGATGATGATGCAAAAGTTGAATCTGCCCAAAATGTACGCGGATTCCATACTTTGGAATTCCTGCTTTTCAAGGATGGCAAGCCTCGTACAGTTAAATAAGAATTATTTATAAACAATACTCAAGAAGTAAAGGGGAGGATTTGGAGAATCCTGCCTTTACTTCTTTGGCATGTTTGGATATGCCATTATTAAAAAGTAGATAAAGATGATGAATCGTTTAATGAGATATTCATGTCTTCTCCTTTGTTTGTCGGCAGGTTTGACTGCTTGTGATGATGATGGGATTGACGTGTTGGATATAGAGATTCCTGAAGGATACGCTCTGTCTGCCGGAACGTCCACAATCTTCATGAATTCATCTAAGGCCTATGATTCACCGGCAGACTGGGTGTCGGGTGTTTACAACAGTCGCTTTAATGATGGTGACGGGCTTTACGATGATGTGCGTACGAGTAGCAATGGCATGGGAGGTGGTCTTGGCCCGGTCTATGCGGGGTATTCTTGTGGCAGTTGTCATCGTAATGCCGGCCGTACCAAACCGACGCTGTGGAGTGAAGGTGGATCGGGTAGTTACGGGTTTTCCTCGATGCTGGTTTATATAAGCCGCAAGAATGGTGCGTTTTTTCAGGATTATGGTCGTGTCCTCCATGACCAGGCAATTTATGGAGTGAAACCGGAGGGGAAGCTTTCTGTGGAGTATACTTATGAGACTTTTACCTTTCCCGACGGAGAGAAGTATGAACTTTGCAGACCGGCTTATTCCATATCCGAATGGTATGCTGACAGTATAAAGCCTGAAGATATGTTCTGTACGGTGCGTATCCCGTTGAGACATGTCGGTATGGGGCAAATGATGGCTTTGGAACCTACGGAGATTGAAGCGCTTGCTGCAAAAAGTAATTATCCGGAGTATGGTATAAGTGGCCGTTGCAATTACATTACCGAACGTGGTGTGAGAAGCTTGGGGCTGTCGGGAAATAAGGCTCAACATGCGGATTTGACTGTTGAACTTGGTTTTTCAAGTGATATGGGTGTTACCAATAGCCGCTATCCGGAAGAGATATGCGAGGGGCAGTCCCAGGTGAATCAAGGCAGCATGATGGGGCTTTCTTATGCCCAGTTGGATGTTTCTACAGAAGATATGGAAGATGTTGACTTGTATATGCAGAGTCTTGGTGTTCCTGCACGGCGTAATGTGAATGACCCGCAGGTGATAAGGGGAGAACAGAATTTCTATAAAGCCAAGTGCCATCTTTGCCATGTCACCACGTTGCATACCAAGCCTCGGGGCTCCGTGCTGTTGAACGGTACCCGTTTGCCATGGTTGGGAAGTCAGACAATTCACCCCTATTCGGATTTTTTGCTGCATGATATGGGCTCCGAAATTATGGGAGTCGGTCTGAATGACAACTATGTAAGTGGGTTGGCGCGTGGCAATGAATGGCGCACTACTCCGCTTTGGGGTATCGGGCTTCAGGAAAAGGTAAACGGACATACCTACTTCTTGCACGATGGTCGTGCTCGCAATCTTGTTGAAGCCATAATGTGGCATGGGGGAGAGGGAGAAGCATCGAAAAATCTCTTTAAGAACATGAGTAAGGATGACCGTGATGCCCTGATTGTATTTTTAAATTCACTTTAGAACTAATAAGCTTTATATAAAAAGTAATTATGAAGAAATTTTTATATGTCGCCATGCTGGCTGTTTTGCCTTTGACCGCTATGGCGCAACATGAGGAAGATACGGAGAATGGTGTAGTGTCATTGGCCGGAAGAGAAGGTTTTACCATTGAAACAAAGAAAGGTGATTTTGTTTTCAAGCCTTATCTGTTGGTACAAACGAGTGCTAATTTCAATTGGTATGATGATGAAGGCTTGGATAAGGCTTATAACCAAGATAATATTGCCAATTCGGGTTTTTCCATTCCTTATGCCGTACTTGGCTTTACTGGCAAGGCTTTTGGAAAAGTAGCTTTCAATCTGTCCATCAATGCTGCTGCAAGTGGAGGAGCGCTGTTACAGCAGGCGTGGTTTGATGTACAGCTGAAAAAACAATTTGCGATTCGTGTCGGAAAGTTCAAGACTCCATTTTCGCATGCCTATCTGACAACTCTTGGCGAAACACTGCTTCCCCAGTTGCCGGTTTCTCTGACGTCTTCTGTAATTTTGCCTTATTCGTTGAATGCCGTGACGCCTAATATCGGTACGGGATTTGACCTGGGTGTTGAAATTCACGGTCTGGTGGCAGATAAGTTCGGTTATGAAGTCGGCTTGTTCAATGGAACCGGAGCTTCCGTGAATACAGCTTCAAAGACGATGAGTGATGACTGGCATATCCCTTCATTGCTGTATGCCGGACGTCTGACTTATATGCCCAAGGGGGTGATGCCTTCCACACAAGGTAATCCTAACCGTTTGAACGAGGATAAGATATTATTCGGTCTTTCGGGTTCTATCAATGTGGAGAGTGAAAATGAGAGTACCAATGATACCCGTGTGGGGTTGGAATTTGCCATGTTGAAGAACAAGCTCTATCTGGCGGCTGAAGCTTATTATATGAATGTAGGTTTCACCAAACGGCAAAAGATAAATGAATCGTATAGCTTTTTAGGCGGTTATGTGCAAGGTGGTTACTTTGTCGCTCCCCGCCTACAGCTTGCCGCACGCTACGATATCTTCAATCGTAACGGTACGGATGACGACGGTTTCCTGAATATGCCTGCTGTAGGTATGAATTACTTTTTCAGAGGATGCAACCTGAAATTGCAGGCAATGTATCAGTATGTAGCCCGTTGGGGACACGACACGCAGCTCGACCGTGATAATGATAATTTAGGTCTGGCCACTCACTCTGCCACGGTGATGCTTCAATATACATTCTAAATGAAGTCAGGAAAGGATTCGTCTATGAAAAAATACATTCTTTTCTTTTTTCTGCCCGTGCTTCTTATAGGTCTGCATGCATGCGATGAGGGGAGAATTTATGAGAATGCCGTAGTGGCCACGGGTGAAGGACGCACAGTGAAGATGACAGGCCGGATTAGTGGTGTGGATAAGTGGTCGGGCGACTATAGTGTGGTAGTGGCAGGATTTGATGATGAAAGCGATTATGCCATTGTTTCAAAGGTTGTTCCGGCATCCGAATCGGATAATGATGAAATCCAGTTGACAATGTCCGGCATAACGGATGAGGTGACAACTGTCGAGCTATGTGTAATCAATAAGTTGAGGAAGCGCATTGTCAGTTTGGTGGCAATGGAATGTACTGAAATCGCTGATACTATACTTATGGATGCAGGAACAGTTGATGCAAGTATGTACAATGCCATTCAACAAAAAATATTCAATGCCACTTGTACGGCTTGCCATGGTCTTAGCACCACTCCGGGTGGTGGCTTGAATCTGCTGGAAGGACATAGCCATGCTGATCTGGTCAACCGGGCTTCAACGACGGTGGACGGTAAAATGAGGGTTATGCCCGGCAATGCGTCAGAAAGTGTCTTGCATCTCATATTGGGTACGGACATCAGCTCGGATTGGCGTATAGACCATTCTCAGATGATAACCTCATCTGATATGCAGTCTTTGATTGGCAACTGGATTGACGATGGTGCACAGCCGTAATAATGATGGGCCTTACTGGTAATACCGGTACTTTTTTGAACAACAACGACTAATTGATATTTAATATGAAAAATAAACAACAACAAACTAATCAATTGGAGAATACCTTAACCGAAATCTTTAAATATGAGGTAGAAGCGGGTGTTTCGGAATATCATGTAATGATTCATGCCACCAGACCGGAAGCGACTTATGAAGAACAGCTGAATGCGGTGGTCGACACTTACTGCCAACTACGTGAAAGTGAGCTACAAGGTGCTGTTGCCATCTTTAAACGCTACTTTCTAAGTGACGCCGCCAATCAGGCAGATATGCTACTGGCGCTTTCGGCAGAATGTTCGGATTGTGCACTCTCCGTGGTAGAGCAGCCGCCGTTGAACGGTACAAAGATTGCACTGTGGGTCTATCTGCAGAAAGGTGTGGAAACACAGGTACTTCATAACGGATTGTTCGAAGTGAGACATGGCGCCTACCGTCACCTTTGGGGAGGCGGCTCTTTCAATCGTGCCGCCAATTCGGAATACCAGACCCGTCTGCTGTTGAATGACTATGTGATGCAGCTGATGGAACAGGGCTGCAAGCTGGCTGATAATTGCATACGTACCTGGTTCTTTGTACAGAACGTGGATGTGAATTATACCGGAGTGGTGAAGGCGCGTAATGAGGTGTTTGTTACCCAGGACTTGACGGAGAAGACTCATTATATTTCCAGTACCGGTATCGGTGGCCGTCATGCCGACCCAAAAGTGACGGTTCAGATGGATACTTATGCTGTAGATGGTTTGAAATCTGAACAAATTCACTACCTTTACGCACCGACACATCTGAATCCCACATACGAATACGGTGTGAGTTTCGAGCGAGGTACGTATGTGGATTATGGCGACCGTCGCCAGGTGTTTATTTCGGGTACTGCGAGCATCAATAATAAAGGTGAGGTGGTATATCCCGGGGACATTCGCAAGCAGACGGAACGTATGTGGGAGAATGTGGAGGCTTTGTTGAAAGAGGCTGGCTGTACGTTTGATGATTTAGGACAGATGATTGTTTATCTGCGGGATGTTGCTGACTATACCGTGGTCAAAGGAATGTATGACGAGCGTTTTCCGGATACTCCGAGAGTGTTTGTATATGCTCCCGTATGTCGTCCGGGTTGGCTGATAGAGATGGAATGTATGGGAGTCAAGTCTTTAGAAAACAAGGAGTTTGCTCCATATTGATTTTTTACTTTTAATTGATAGCTCTTAATTGAAAAAGTTTCTCATAGCTGTTTATGGTTGTTTGCTGCTCTTACTTGCTGCAACTACGTTTGTAGAGCAGACATACAGTACGGATTTTGTAGAAAAGCATGTTTATCATACGATTTGGTTCTGTTGTTTGTGGGGAGCCCTTGCTGCGATGACTGTTGTTGTGCTTGTAAGACAGCGGTTGTGGCGGCGTCTCCCGACGTTGTTGTTGCATGGCTCCTTCCTCGTGATTTTGGCGGGAGCCATGACTACGTTTCTTTGTGGCCGAAAAGGATATGTGCATCTTACTGTCGGCAGTGAGGTGAACTGCTTTTTGGAACAAGACGGCAGGCAGGTTGTAGAGTTACCGTTCACCTTACGTCTGGACAGTTTCCGGATTGAGTACTATCCGGGTACGGATGCTCCTGCAGATTATATCAGCTATATTCACGGTGAGACGCCCGTCTCCATGAACCGTATTCTTTCACGGCAGGGGTTTCGCTTTTATCAGTCTTCCTTTGATGAGGATATGCAGGGGAGCTGGCTGGCAGTGAATTATGACCCGTGGGGGATAGGGATTACCTATAGTGGATACCTCTTGTTAGGTGTCTCCATGCTCTGGATGCTGGTCAGCCGGGGCGGAGAGTTCCGCAGGCTGCTGAGGCATCCGTTGTTGAAGAAGGGAGGAATGTTTGTTCTATTGTTGCTGTGTCTGGGAAGTGGGGTACATGCGCAGAAGAGAAGCCTTCCGGCACTGGCACGCAAGCAGGCGGATAGTCTTGCCCGTAAGCAGGTGATTTATAATGACCGTGTGGTTCCTTTCAATACCCTTGCGCGCGATTTTGTACTGAAACTGACGGGAAAATCGTCTTATGGAGGCATGACGCCGGAGCAGGTGATTGGCGGATGGCTTCTGCGTCCGGAGGTTTGGCAGAATGAGCCGATGATTTATATCAAAAACGAGGCACTCCGTCGCCTGCTTCATTTGGAGACACCCTATGCATGTCTGGCTGATTTGTTCGACGGTGAGAAGTATCGCTTGCAGAAGTTCTGGAAGGGGAAGCAAGACCATCATCAGAAAATGACTTCTCTGGAAAAGGCCATTGTAGAGGCGGATGAAAAGGTGGGACTGATTTTGATGCTCCAAAATGGTACATTGATTCGTCCTTTGCCGGAAGACGGGAGTGTGGAGCCTGTTTCCGATACTAAAATACAAGCCGAATTGCTGTATAACCGTATTCCTTTCAGCAAATTGCTGTTCATGTTCAACCTTACGGTGGGGATGCTGGCTTTCTTCCGTCTGCTGTATCGCGGCCTGCGCCGTTCGTCGGCATTGTCAGACTCTTCCGGTAGGATTGTAGCGCTCTCTTTCTCTTCGCGTTTGGCAGATACTTTTTTCCCGTTTTCTCTTTATGCGGCGTTTCTCTTTCAGCTCTTCGGGTATGGTCTGAGGTGGTACATCGGCGGGCGTATCCCGTTGGGTAATGGATACGAAACGATGCAGTTCATGGCATTGTGTGCGCTGTTCCTGGCTTGTCTGTTTCGGCGGCGCTTCCCGTTTATGGTGCCTTTCGGTTTTTTGCTGTCCGGTTTTGCCTTACTGGTGTCCTATTTGGGACAGATGAATCCCCAAATCACTCCCTTGATGCCCGTGCTCGTTTCTCCGTGGCTCAGTACGCATGTGTCGTTGATAATGATGTCTTATGCTTTGTTTGCCTTTATGATGCTGAACGGCATACTGGCATTGTGTCTTCGCCGTTCAGCCCGGATGTTGATGCTGCTCAGCCGATTGCTGCTTTATCCCGCCGTTTTCTTTTTGGGAGCCGGCATTTTTCTGGGTGCGGTTTGGGCCAATGCTTCTTGGGGGCGTTATTGGGCTTGGGACCCGAAGGAAGTATGGGCGCTGATTACCTTTATGGTTTATGGAGCGGCGTTCCATGCGCGCAGCCTGCGCATTTTCCGCAGTCCGTTATTCTTCCATATCTATATGATTGTTGCCTTTCTGACAGTCCTGATGACCTATTTCGGGGTGAACTACATCCTTGGAGGAATGCACAGCTATGCCAATGCCTGATTTGTGGGTGGTTCTACCTATTTATGATGACAGACTTGTTTTATTATACCTAATTTAAGTGATTGCGTACTGTCTGCCGATGCCTTATCTTTGCAACATCAGATTTGAATGAATTAGTTAGTCATAATTACGTAACCACTTTTATGAAGATAAAAGGATCCCCGCTTCCCGATGTGATATCGTGAAGCGGGGATTTGTGTATGGCGTGACGGATACTGTGGGTAAGGTTGGATAAGGATACTTGTGGGGCATAAAGAGTCATAGGATGGGGAGGGATGACATAGGGGATGAGCTTTGTCTTCAAGCACAAGATAAACCTTAATCAATAGGCAGAGGGCTTTTCCCGTATGGAGGAGCATACTTTTGCAAGGGATTCATCCGGTTTTTCCCTATAGGCCGCAGCGGGTAGGGAAACGGTTGCCGGAAGAATCTTATAGAGAGTCCTTGATGTCGCTCAATTCTACCAGCTTGTTGACAATAGCGTAGATGGTGAGCCCTGCCGGAGAATGTATCTGCAGTTTGCGTGCAATGTTACGGCGATGGGTAATGACGGTATGGATGGAGAGGTAGAGTTTGTCGGCGATGGCTTTGTTGGTCATGCCCTTCACAACGCAGGTGATGATTTCCTTTTCGCGCTGGCTCAGGGTTTCTTGTTCGCTGTCTTTTTCCTCTTCCTCCTCGGTGTGTAGCAAGTGGTTGATTTTGGAGGCGATGACATCTACGTCATCGCACATGGCGAAGTTCTCGTCATATTCCTTCAATATGTTGTTGTCGATGACGGAGCATACCATAGCAATGTACTTGATACCGGATTTTCCGTGTTCTGCCTTGAAGGCGGGCAGGTCGAACCAGCCACCGAAAGTGGGGTTGATGATGATAATGTCTGCCGGATGCATGTGAATGTAGTTCTGCAGCGATTCCGGAGAAGAAACCTCAATAGGGTGTGCATTCAAGTTGGGAATACGCTTCAAAACAGCCGTCAGGCCACTCCGGATGATGACCGAAGTTTCTGCAATGACAATCTTCAAAGAAGTATTATTGTTCATTTTTCAGTTTCCTTTCTATTTGCGCTACGGCGGGAACAAACATATAATCTTCTACCTGGCAGTGGGTGGCAAGGTCTTGTTCGCAGTTGAATATATCGAACAAGACCGCATTCAGGAGATTGTTGTTCTCCTTTTCCGGGTAGTATTTGATGATGATGTTCTTCAGCTCTTTCAGTTTGGTATCTATCTGATTATGTTTGCTGGCAAAAGTGGCAATGTTGTATTCATCCGATAGGTTGCCTTGGAGTAATTGCTCTACATAGGTGAATACGGCCTGGTTTTCATATTCCATGTGGCGGCGTACCTCCTTGGCATATTCATCGAAGAACTTCAGGATGAGGTAGGCTACATCGTTTGTACTGGAACAATCGATGGCTTCGATGAGTTTGCGGCGGATGGCCGGCAGGTTGAAGTCGAGGAAATATGTGTGGGCACGCTTCAGATAATCCATAAGGGCGGGAATGGAAAAATCACTTTCATTGCCGCTGTAAGAGTATTGTTCTTCGCTGATAAAGTTGGCTACGGCGAGGAATGTAGGGCAATCGACGCCTTGTGCTTCGCAGACGTCCTTCACGCTCTTGTCTCCGAATCCTAATGACAGTCCGAAGCGGCTCATCACCATTAATAAGGAGTAATTGTCACAGATGAGGTCGCTCATCTTGTCCGTGGAGCGGTACTTATGTTGCTCATTCATTGTATGTTATTGTTTTTAATTCTCTGATTCGTGCGCAAAGTAACGGCTTTTATCCGAGAACTGCAATCACTATTAGTAGGTATTTTGCTTGTCGGGAGACGGTTGGAGACTGGTGTTTGCCGAATAAACTAAAAGCTTTAGTTTTATTTAACGAGAGAAATTAGTTTTTGAACTAAATAATTTAGTTATTTGCGGAAAACAAAGAATGTTATGAAAGGATTGACTGCAAAAGAAGAAGAAATCATGGGCTTTTTCTGGGAAAAGGGACCCTTGTTTGTGAAGGAAATGCTGGCATTCTATGAAGAGCCGAAACCACATTTCAATACTTTGTCCACCATTGTGAGAGGATTGGAGGATAAGGGATTCCTGAGCCATCATACGTACGGCAACACGTATCAGTATTATGCGGTGGTCAGCGAGGAGGATTTTCGCAAGCGGACACTGAAGAACGTTATCAGCAAATATTTCAATAATTCCTATCTCAGCGCAGTGTCGTCTCTGGTGAAGGAAGAGGATATATCCCTGGAAGAACTGAAGCAGTTGATACAAGACGTGGAAAAGGGAAGGGACTGAGATTGTTGAGACTCTAATAACTCTGGCTTATGAAAAACATCGGATTGGTTTGTTTGCTGCTGGTAAGTATTTGCTGCGGATTGCAGGCAAAGAAAATCGTAAAGGTACCCTATTTCATGGCATGCAATACGCGTAGCATTGAAGTGGAGCAAGTGACGCTTGGAAAAGATACGACCTGGCTGGCGGTGAGGCTTTATGGCATGCAGGGCGATAGGGTCAGGATTGATTCGACAGCTGTGTTGCGGGCATCCGGAAAGGATTACGGATATTTGGGAAATACCGGTTTTGCCAGGGATGAATGGACGCATATTCCCGCTTCCGGTGAAATGACTGCTGTTTTGAAGTTTAGTCCGCTTCCGATGGATACTGAGAGCTTTGATTTTGTAGAGACACCGGACAGTGATGAAGGATGGGTAATTTATGGTATACAGCTCAACGGAGAGAAACCTCGGGTGGATATTCCCGAACGTTTGCGGAATAAGAAACCGGATGAGGTTTTGCCATTGCCCGGACCGGAATTGAATATGGGAAAGACTGTCATAAAGGGGCAGATATTGGGGTATAAACCGGAGTATGGAGTGACGTTACGCTACTATGACTCGCCTTGGTTCTTCATGTATTTCACCGGTAAGGACTTGAAGATAGCGGAGGATGGCACGTTCCGTTATGAGACAGAGGTGCTGTTGCCGAGCGGTGCTACGCTGTGGATATCCCGTTCGAAAATAGAATTGTTTCTCGTTCCGGGTGGAGAACTGGATGTCACAATCAATCTGCCTGAAATATTCTATTCGCAAAGCCGTCTTTTAAGCCGGAAAAGGGATGGTGTAACGGACAACTGTGTTTGGTTTGAAGGAGACTATGCCGGTCTGAATACCGAGTTGCTGCGGTTCGGTGAAATGAAAAGCTTATCGGGAGCTGATGATTTTTATGCAGATATTTGTGGGATGACTCCGCAGGCATATAAAAAGTATCTGTTCAGGCATTATGAAGATATGCAAAAGAAACTTGTAAAAAACAAGGATATGAGCCAGGCTTGCCGTACTTATATTCGGGCAAATCTGGATATGAATCTGTTCAGCCTTATCTATAATTACAAGAGTAACCTTAGTTATGCCCCGATGCTTTCGGGCAGGAAGGGGGTGAAAAGGGCGGACATGACGGTGGACAGTACCTCATACTTCAAGGAAATACTGCAACTGGATATTCTGCATACCCCCGAACAGAAATATTACAATTATTATACGGACTTTGTGAAGACCGCTACCGGAAATTTCCGGGATAAGTTTGTGCAAGACCCTCTTTGGCCGGACATGCTTCTTGCCGGGCGTGCTTCCCGTAATCTGAGCAAGTACATGCCTTTGACTGAGGAAGAGCGTCGGACGGTGGACAGCATCGCTTCTCCCGACCTCAGGCAATTGTTCCTGATGAGAAACGGGAGGATTGAAGCCGAACTGAAATCAGAGTTGGAAGCTACTAAGGGAAAGACCGGATATAAGATTGTTGAGGTGGAAAAGGAGGTAGCGGCAGACAGTTTGTTGCAGGTCATTACTCGTCCTTATCGTGGCAAGATGGTACTGGTGGATATGTGGAACACCTGGTGTGGTCCTTGTATGCGGGCCATGAAAAGCCTGAAACCGTTGAAAGAGGAGCTGAAAGAGGTGGTTTATCTATATATTGTCGACGAAACATCTCCTGAAGGAAAATGGAAAGTAATGATACCGGATATACCCGGTATTCACTGTCGCATTAGCAATGAGCAAAGTACGGCATTGGCAAAGCTGTACGAATATCCGGGTATCCCGACCTATTTCGTCGTGAACCGTGAAGGAGATATTTCCTACAAAGCAACCGGATTTCCCGGAGTGGAGATGCTACGGAATGAACTGACCAAGTAACTGTAAATAGTAAATCGTAAATCCCTAAATAGTAAATAATTCCATGGGTCTGTTTTTTGTTTATATACTCAAATCTTCTGTTTGCCTGGCGATATTCTATTTGTTTTATCGCTTGTTGCTGGCACGCGAGACGTTTCATCGTTTCAACCGTTTTTCATTGTTGGGCATTTTGCTGTTGTCCTGCCTATTGCCTTTGGTAGAGGTAAGTGTGAAGCAGGAGACGGAAGTGCACCAGACGATGCTGACATTGGAGCAGTTGCTGATGATGGCAGATGCAGTGAATGCCACTGAGGCCGGAGCAAGGGCTGAAACGGCAACAGTCACCTGGATACAAGTGGCGCTGCTTGTCTATCTGGCAGGAATCGTTTTCTTTGCCTTCCGCAACGTATATTCGTTGGTACGGTTACTGATGTTGCTGAAATCGGGTAAAAAAGAGGATATCGGCAGCTACTTACCGGGCAGGAAAGAGCGCGTTACTTTGATTGTACACAACTGTGACATCGCTCCGTTCAGTTGGATGGGATATATTGTCATTTCACGGAAAGACTTGGAGGAGAACGGACGGGAAATCCTTATCCACGAGCTTGCCCATATCCATAACCGCCATTCCTGGGACTTGCTGGTGGCTGATGTCTGCATTTTCTTTCAGTGGTTCAATCCGGCATCATGGCTCCTGAAGCAGGAATTGCAGAATATCCATGAGTTTGAAGCGGATGAAACGGTGATAAAGGAGGGTGTGGATGCAAAACAGTATCAACTATTATTAATAAAAAAAGCTGTCGGCACAAGGCTCTACTCTATGGCCAACAGCTTTAATCACAGTAAACTTAAAAAACGTATCACTATGATGTTAAAAGAAAAATCAAGCCCGTGGGCACGTTTGAAGTATCTTTATGTACTTCCGGTAGCTGCCATTGCAGTGACAGCTTTTGCCCGTCCCGAAGTCTCCGATAAAGTGGAGAAGATTTCAAGCGTCAAAGTTAACGATTTGGCTGCAATTGTAGAAACAAAAGTGGCGGAAAGTGCAGGTGACACTACGAAGCCTGCCGATGTGAAGTATGTACCGGCGGAAGTCCGCAAGCAGTTGAAGGGAACTTCGGTCTTCGAGGTGGCAGAGGAGATGCCGGAATTTCCCGGCGGCGGAATGAGTGCTTTCATGGATTATATCAAGACGAATATGCGTTATCCGGCATCTGCCAAAGAGAACGGTACGCAGGGACGGGTCACTGTCCAGTTTGTGGTGGATGAAGATGGAAGCATCAAGGACTCCAAGGTGCTCCGTTCTGTGGATAAGGATATGGATGCCGAGGCGCTGCGATTGATAAACACTATGCCGAAGTGGAAGCCGGGGAGACAGAAGGGGCAGCCGGTGGCTGTGAAATTTACGGTGCCGGTGATGTTCAGGCTGGACGACGACAAACTTGAAAAAACTTCTTCTGCCAATGGTATTACAGTTGAAGGATATGCAGGTAATGGGAAAGAGCCATTGTATATTGTGGATGGAAAAGAGGTGACGCCATCTGTCATGAGTGCATTGAATCCTGATAAGATAGAACGTGTAACGGTTTTGAAAGATAAATCTGCCACGGATTTATATGGAGAAGAGGGACAGAATGGCGTTGTTCTGATAACCCTGAAACAAGGAACTCCGGGTATGGTTATCCGCCGGGGTAATGAGGTGGCAGAGAATGCTAAAGTACAGCATAAGAGTAGTCTTGATTTAATAAAGACTGTCTATATTGATGGAGAAAAGGTTGACTTGGGTGCTAAAACTATCGATGATTTAATACCTGCCGAGAATATTGAGGGCATTGAGGTGAAGAAAGAGGCAGGTGGAAAAGGTGAGATTTACATCACTACTAAAAAAACTAAAGCTGTAGAAAAGACCATTGCCAAAGGCAATATGAAAGTGGAAGGCAAAGTGGTGGATGAGCAGGGTGAGCCTGTTATCGGTGCGGCTGTTCTGATAGAAGGTACCACTACGGGAAGCGTTACCGATGTCAATGGCAATTTTGTCCTTTCTGTACCTTCTAAGGATGCTGTATTGGTTGTTTCGTATATAGGCATGGCTACCGGCAAAGTGAAGGTGCAGCCCAAGCTTACGATTACGCTGAAAAGTGAATAGTCTCTAACAACTATGATAAGGAAAATTCTCTCTTTGTTTCTGATTCTGGTAGCTGTGGGGGCAGGGCTTTGCTCTGCCCAGACAGCCGGTAAGAAATATTATTTGGTGGGCGGGCTTTTCTTCGAAGGCATGCCGCCTGGTGTGGGTTCGGACAACGTGGCGGCTTTCATAATACATGAGGACGGCGCGAGACACGAGGTTACGGAACTCCGCTTGCGCAAGGGCATTGTGCTGTCTGAGGAGGTGAGAGAATATGCTACTCCTGCCGACGAGGTGCCTGGTGCGGAAGCTTTCTTGATGAGTTACCGTGGAGGAACGGGGAAGAAGTTGCCGATAGGCGGTGCCGTACAGACTTTGAAGAAGGAAGAATGGATAGGAAAGGCTTTTCCGGAATTCAAAGTGAAAGACACAGAAGGACAGGAATGGAGCAAGGCCGATGTGACGGGACGTCCTATGGTCTTGAACTTCTGGTATACCGGCTGTGGTCCTTGTATCCGTGAAATGTCGGAGCTGAACAAATGGATAGAAGTCTATCCTGATGTAACCTATCTTGCTACGACTTTTGACAGTGCTGTACAAATAAAGAAAATTGTAGAGAGCCGTCCTTTCCTCTTTACCCAGATAGCCGATGACTTGTTTTTCTTCGAGACCTTTCATGTGAGTGGTATGCCGGTCACTATACTGGTGGATAAGAAAGGCATTATCCGTCATATAGAACAAGGTACTGGAACTGCGAAACTTCGGTATATGCAGGATAAGTTGCAGAAACTTGTCAGCGAATAATTCTTTCCTGATGAATAGGGGATAAGGATTTCAGAGGATTTCTTTTGCCCTTTCACAGATTATCATACCTTTGCGAATATAAATCTAAGGAAGGCAAGGTTATGATAAAACATCTTTTTTTAATATGGGGACTGCTTGCGGCACTCACTGCTGAGCCGGTTCTGGCTTGTACATCTGCCGTCGTTTCTGGAAAGGTTACTCCTGACGGCCGTCCGTTGCTATGGAAAAACCGTGATACGGACTATCTGCGAAATCATGTTGCTTATATAAAAGGGGAGAAGTATAACTTCATTGCCGATGTGAATAGTGCTAACTTTCCTGCCTTGAAAGAGGCATGGATGGGTACAAACTCCGTTGGTTTTGCCTTGATGAACACCCAATCCTACAATCTGGTGGAAGTGAAAGATGGGGAAGAACGGGGGGCAGCCAACGGGAGGATTATCTACCGTGCCTTGGAGGTTTGTGCCACGGTGGAGGATTTCTGCCATTTCCTCGATACCATTTCCAAGCCCAGCTTGATAGAGGCCAATTTTGGCGTAATCGACGCTCAAGGCGCTGCCGCCATGTTTGAGGTGGATTATTATAAATATACGATGTATGATGCCAATAATCCCAAAGATGCTCCTTACGGCTACATTGCCCGTACCAACTTCTCTTTTGCCGGTGAAGTGAATCGGGGGGCGGGTTATGTGCGCTATATGGAGGCAGACCGGGTACTGATGAGAGCTTCTGCAATGGGGGGAATTACGCCGCAGGGTATCTTCAATGATCTTTCACGTTCGTTTCGCAATGGCATGCTCGATATTGATTTGAAGAGCGGGAAGTTTAATCGCCCGCAAGGTTCCGGTTGGTTTGTCGACCAGGATTTTATTCCCCGTAACAGCACTTCTTGTTCCATTGTGGTGCAGGGCGTAAAACCGGGTGAGAAGGCGGAACTTACTACGATGTGGACAATGCTGGGATATCCTCCTACGGGTATTGCCGTGCCGCTTTGGGTGAAGGATGCGGATAGACTTCTGCCTCCGATGGTATGTTGGGACAAGGCGTGTGTCGCCGCTCCGCTCAGTGATTGGTCACTCCGGCTTTCCAACAATGTCTTTTGTTACAATCAGGGGATGGGAACCAATCGTTATCTGAATTGGGAAAAACTGTACAATATGGAGAATAATGGCTATATGCAGCAGCTTGTTACGGTAGAGGCAGAGGTGTTTCGCCGTACATGCCTATTGTTGGACAGCTGGAGACAGCAAGGAAGCATTGATTCTCAAGAAATGCAGAAGCTTTATCAAGATGTGGAAGCACTTGTCCGAAAGGCTTATACGCCTTTGATGGAACAATGACAGTATTCCAGTATTTCCCCTTCCTGCTCCGGGTGGAACCAGTGGATTTCCTCGTCTCGTTTGAACCAGGTCATTTGCTTACGGGAATAGATGCGTGAGTTCTGCTTTATCTTTTCGATGGCAAAGGGTAATGTCCATTCACCATCCAGGTACTTGAATATTTCTTTGTAGCCTACTGTATTTAGGGAATTTAGACTTTTATGCGGGTAGACCATGCGCGCTTCTTCCACTAAACCCTCTTCCACCATTTGGTCCACCCGGCAGTTGATGCGTTCATAAAGCTCTTCCCGGTTACGTGTTAATCCTATTTTGATGATACGGAAGGGGCGTTCTTTCTTTTGTTGAGTGCGGAAGGAAGTGTAGGCCTTTCCCGTCATGTAGCAGATTTCCAAAGCATGGACTACGCGTTTGGGATTCTTCAAATCTACTATTTTGTAATATTCCGGATCCAACAGCTTAAGTTCCGCACAAAGTCTTTCCAGACCTTCTGTTTCGTATTTGTGCAGCATGAGCTGGCGTGTATCGGCATCTACGGTCGGAATGTCGTCAATTCCTTTACAGACTGCATCTACATACATCATTGAGCCTCCGGTCAGCAGTACGGTGTTATGCTTTGTAAACAGGTCTTCCAGCAGCTTCATCACTTCCGCTTCGTATTGGGCGGCACTGTAATAGTCTGTCAGCTTCAGGGTACCGACGAAGTGATGCTGTACCCGTTGCAGTTGCTCCGGTGTAGGGGCAGCCGTGCCTATCTTTAAATCTGCATAGAGTTGTCTCGAATCGGCCGAGACGATACAAGTATGGAAATGTTCTGCCAATCGGAGGCTGAGCTCTGTTTTGCCTACTCCGGTGGGACCGATAAGTACGATTAGGGTGTGCATGCGGGTAAAAAAATAGGCACGGATTACGCGGATTACACGGAATATTCAATAACAACCGTGTGTTTCCGTGTAATCCGTGCCTAAAAGAAATCTGTATGGTATGTCTGTTTAATATTTCTCTTCTTCAAAGGAGTTTCCGGCTTCGTCCAAACCGCCGAAACCCTCTTTGTCGAAATCTTCCATATCGAAGTCCTGGTCGCCGTAAAAGTTTTCGTCCAAATCAAGGGAACCGCCAGCAGCTGCCATCTCTTCAAAATCAATGGTCTGCTTGGGAGCTTCACCTGCCTTCTTGGTGCATTTGGCTCCTTTCATTTCCTTTCCGGTAATGATTTCAGAAAGCTCGATGAAGAAGCAGCGCTCAGTCATATAATCGAATACATAGAGAAGTTTCTGCTTCTCGTCTTCAACCAGTTCGCTCAACTGGGTCTCTTTCATCACCCAACTGTCCATTTCCGGATTGTCATCCATTTCTTCCAGCGTAATTTCTTTCTCTTTCTCCCAGTCATCATCGCAAATGAAGAAAGAAGTCATCTGGTCGTTAGTGTAGCCTGCCGACTTTAGAATCGCTTCATGGAAGTCATAAAAGGTAGCTTCCGGGTCTATCTGTATTTCTCTGACAAAATCGTCCACCTCATCAGAGATGATTGTAAATCTGTAGATCATGATGATTTATAATTTATGATTTCTGACTTTGTGTAAATCATACGTTTTTCATTTTCCTGCGGGGATAATGCCGCGGGCTGATTCACGTATAAAGTTTACGATATAGCTTATTTCCGGTGTCATTTCCATTTCATCCTCGATTTTCTTCAAGGCATCCGTATTGTTCAGACCGCCTTGATAGATAATACGATAGGCATCATGGATTTTCTCAATGGTCTCGTTGGAGAAGCCACGGCGGCGTAACCCTACCACATTGATTCCCGCATAGCAGATAGGCTCGCGTCCGGCAATGATGTACGGCGGGATGTCCTTGCTGAAACGGCATCCGCCTTGTATCATTCCATAACCGCCCACATGGCAGAATTGGTGCATCAGTACATTGGCACTGATGATGGAATAATCGTCGATGACAATTTCACCCGCCATTTTTGTAGAGTTGCCAATGATACAGCTGTTGCCTATCAGAGCATCGTGGGCCACGTGTACACTTTCCATCAGGAGATTGTTGTTGCCGACGATGGTTCTGCCTTTGGCAGCTGTACCGCGGTTGACAGTTACGTTTTCACGTATGATATTGTTGTCTCCGATTTCAGCAGTGCTTTCCTCCCCTCTGAACTTTAAATCCTGGGGAATGGCACCGATAACGGCTCCCGGGAAAATGGTGTTTCCATTGCCGATGCGTGCACCATACAGAATGTTGACATTTGCCATAATCTTGTTGTTATCACCGATTACCACATTCTTGTCAATGAAAACAAAAGGAGCAATCTCTACGTTTTCCCCGATTTTGGCTTCGGGATGAATATACGCTAAGGGACTTATCATATTATTTACGATTTAGCTATTTACGATTTACGATTGAGAATACTTGCGATTTACTGTATATACGATTTTATCCGAATGTGATAATTCTCACGAGTAATTTGAATCGTAAATCGTAAATAGTCTAATCGTAAATTTTATTATTTGTTCTTAACTATTTGCGCCATAAACTCTGCTTCGCAGACAACTTTTTCGCCTACAAACACATAGCCTTTCATGGTAGAGATGCCGCGGCGTATGGGGGCCATCAGCTCTACACGGAAGATGAGGGTATCTCCAGGTACCACTTTCTGGCGGAATTTCACACCGTCAATCTTCATGAAGTAGGTGGAGTAACGTTCCGGTTCATCCACTGAATTCAGTACAAGCAAACCTCCCGTCTGTGCCATTGCCTCTATCTGCAACACACCGGGCATTACGGGTTCCTGCGGGAAGTGTCCCTGAAAGAAAGGTTCGTTGGAAGTTACGTTCTTGACACCTACAATGTAGTTGGCACCTATTTCTATGACTTTGTCCACCAATTGCATCGGGTAACGGTGAGGCAGAAGTTCGCGGATGCGGTTTACATCCATAATCGGTTCGCGGTTGCAGTCGTAGGTAGGGGCTTGTATTTCGTGCAAACGGATTTCCTTGCGCATCTGGCGGGCGAACTTATTGTTGATAGTGTGTCCCGGGCGGGTAGCGATGATACGGCCCTTGATGGGCTTGCCTATCAAGGCCAGGTCACCGATGACATCAAGTAACTTGTGGCGGGCGCATTCATTGGGCCACACCAAAGGTTTGTGGTTGATATATCCCAATTGTTTGGCGTCCATATGAGGAACACCCATCACGTCGGCCAGCTTGTCATAGTTCTCCTGGGACATTTCGCGTTCGTAAATAACAATCGCATTGTCAAGGTCGCCGCCCTTGATAAGACCGGCTTGCAGCAACGGCTCAATTTCGCGTACAAACACGAAAGTACGGCTTGCGGCGATTTCATCCTTGAACTTCGTCATGTCCTCCAGCGTTGCAAACTGGTTGGGGAGGATGTTGGAATCGTATGATACCAATACATTCAAGCTGAAGTTCTCGTCCGGCAACACGATGATGGAAGAGCCAGTTGTTTCGTCACGGAATTCAATTTTGGACTTGATGATATAGAAATCTTTTACGGCATTTTGTTCTACAGTGCCTACGCGCTCTATTTCGTTGACATAATATTGGGCGCTTCCGTCCAGAATGGGAAATTCCGGTCCGTTTACCTGTATCAAGCAGTTATCGATACCCAATGCATAGAGGGCTGCCATACCATGCTCCACTGTGCTCACCTTTACTCCGTTTTTGGAGATTACAGTTCCACGGGTAGTTTCGGATACGTTGTCTGCAACGGCATCGAAGGTAGGCTGTCCTTCCAAGTCAATACGTTGGATTTTGTATCCATGGTTATCCGGAGCAGGATTGAAAGTAACGGTTAGGTCAAGTCCCGTATGAAGACCTTTTCCACTAAGCGAAAAGCTATCTTTTAGAGTCTTTTGTTTTAACATTGGTTACTTATTTAATTGTTGTTTAAGTTCATTCAATTCTTTGCGGAGCTGGCGCAGTTCCACTTGCATTTCCGGCAAACTTCTTTGTGCGATGGATGCCTTGAAATATTGTTTCAGCTCCATAGGAGGGGTACCGATAAGCTGGCTACCGTCCTTTATGCTACTGGGAACACCAGACTGTGCGCCAAGGTTCACTTTGTTGCCAATATGAATATGACCTGCAATGCCTACCTGCCCGCCGAACATGCACCATTCTCCTATCTTGGTAGAACCTGCTACACCTACTTGCGCCGCCATTACGGTGTGGGAGCCTATTTCATCATTGTGTGCCACCTGAATCAAATTATCCAGTTTCACACCGCTATGTACGATGGTGGCTCCCATAGTAGCACGGTCCACACACGTGTTGGCACCGATTTCCACATGGTCTTCCAGGATAGTGATACCTATTTGCGGTATTTTTTCATAGCCCTCGGAAGTGGGGGCGAAGCCGAAACCGTCTGCACCGATAACGCAACCGGAGTGCAGGATGCAGTGGTTTCCTACTCGGCAATCGTGGTAGATGGTGGAGTTAGCGTAAATAATACAGTCATTGCCCACTTTGGCACCGCTGCCAATCGTGACGTGCGGATGAATGACCGTATTGTCTCCCACCTCTGCGTATTCGCCAATGCAGGCAAAAGGCGCAATGTAAACATCCTTGCCAATTTTAGCTGTCTCGGCAACAAAGGCCAGAGAGTCAATTCCCACCCGCTTTGGCTTGCTTTGCTCATAAAGATTTAGCAATTTAGCAAGACTTTCATACGCATTGTCCACTTTAATCAGGGTGGCTTTCACTTCTTGTTCCGGAACAAAGTCCTTGTTTACCAGAACAATGCTTGATTGGGTTTCGTATATGTAGGGGGTATATTTGGGGTTGGATAGAAAGGAGATGGCTCCCGGTATTCCCTCTTCGATTTTCGCAAAGGTGTGAACGGTAGCATTCTCGTCTCCAACAATTTCTCCTTGGATAAATGTTGCAATTTGTTTAGCAGAGAACTCCATGTCTTATTCTTGTTAGATGGTTTCAAAACGCAAATAACGGACTTTTTTTTTATATTTCCTTGTCCTGAGGTGAATATTTTATACTTATCTATGCAAACGTTGGTAGCATAAGTAGTACTTTTTTACTTTCTTGGACAGAAGAGAGATATTGAGCATATCCGATGCTTCGGCAATATTCTTGATGCTGCCGTCGTTGTAGAGGATGTCAATACTGTCATCTGCCTCGTCGTACATATTCTTCTCGATGCTGGGGGTAGAGATGAAATATCTCGCTTCGGAGAGAGGGATGTTCAGTTGTTCACTGATTTGCAAAGTTAGTTCTTTTTTCCGTTCCTCACTAATAGGTTCGGTAGAAATCTCGACTTTGAAGATGTTTCGGTTAATCATGCTGGCGCTCAGGGTGGACAAAACCTTGTCCGAATGGCGGCTCCATACCTTGAGGGCAGTCCAGATGTCATTATCGTCCAACTGAATGAAATTCTCCAAACATTCGGGATTGTTGTAGAATGCCTCCCGGCTGATGTCGTTGTATAGAAAGAATTTCAAGGCGGGTGAGGCAAAGAGGTCTATGCCGCGACTTGCCAGTTCCTTGGCGCGGAGCAGGGTGCTAATCAGCATTTTCTCGTAGGCAACGGAGGTTTTGTGCAGATAGACTTGCCAGTACATCAGGCGGCGGGCGGTGAGGAAGTTCTCAATAGAATAGATGCCTTTGGACTCTACTACCAGGTGGTCATCCTTTACATCCAGCATCTTGATAATGCGGGCGGAGCCAATGTTGCCTTCGGTCACTCCGGTATAGAAGCTGTCGCGGCGCAGGTAGTCCAGGCGGTCCATATCCAGTTGCCCGCTTACCAGTTGGTGCAGGAAGCGCTTGGGGTATTCATCCTTGAAAATTTGAATGGCGAGTGTCAACTGTCCGTTCATTTCCTTGTTGATACGTTCCATCAGCATCAAGGAGATGTCTTCGTGGGAGACGCCCTGCACGATGGTATTTTCCAGTACGTGGGAGAAGGGTCCGTGGCCGATGTCGTGCATCAGGATAGCGGCTTCCACAGCTTCGGCTTCGCTGTCGAAGATAAAGTTTCCTTTGGTGGCAAGTTGCTGGATGGCCTCACTCATTAGGTAGAAGGCTCCCAAAGAGTGTTGGAACCGTGTATGCTGCGCACCGGGATATACGACAGAGGACAACCCCAGTTGCTTGATACGGTTTAGACGTTGCAAAAGGGGATGTCGTACAACATCGTACAACAACCCCTTTGGTATGTTGATGAACCCGAAGACAGGGTCGTTGATAATCTTTCTTTCGAACATTAAGCGTTAGTCGTTAATCACTTTTTTCAACTCTTCCGCCATCTGTGCCTGCACTTCTTGGGCTGCTTTTCGGCTGGCGGCGGCGAAGTTCTCTGTCTTGTCCACGTAGATGATGCCACGGCTGGAGTTGACAATCAGGCCGCAAGTCTTGTTCATGCCATACTTGCAGACTTCTTCCAGGGAGCCGCCTTGTGCGCCTACGCCGGGAACCAATAGGAAGTGTTCGGGAACAATCTTGCGGATATCTTCGAAGGCGCGGCCTTGTGTGGCGCCTACTACGTACATCATCTGTTCGTCACTGGCCCACTCCTGGGATTTGCGGAGCACTTTTTCGAAGAGGCGTTCGCCGTTGGTGTCTTCCGTCAGCTGGAAGTCGTGCGAGCCTTTGTTACTGGTCAACGCAAGCAGGATTACCCATTTGCCTTCGTACGTAAGGAACGGGGTCACACTGTCTTCGCCCATGTAGGGAGCTACGGTTACGGAATCTATATCCAGCTCTTCGAAGAAGGTACGGGCATACATGGCAGAGGTGTTCCCGATGTCACCGCGTTTGGCGTCGGCGATGATGAATTGGTCGGGATAGTTCTGCTTGATGTAGTTTACGGTTTTCTCGAAAGCTATCCAGCCTTTCACGCCCATGCTCTCATAAAATGCCAGATTGGGCTTGTAGGCGATGCAGAGGTCGGCAGTAGCGTCGATGATGGCTTTGTTGAAAGCGAATATAGGGTCTTCCTCTTTCAGAAGATGTTCGGGTATTTTCTTGATGTCGGTGTCAAGACCTACGCAAAGGAATGACTTCTTGCGCTTGATGTTCTCGAATAATTGCTGTTTGTTCATATTATTTTTTAGTTACGGGTTACTTATCACTGCCTTACAGTTCGCTCTCTTTCAGTCTTTCTGCATTTTCCGCCACAATCAGGTGGTCGATGCAGTCTTGGATGTCTCCGTCCATGAAGGCGGCGAGATTGTAGATGGTGTAGTTGATGCGGTGGTCCGTGATGCGTCCTTGCGGATAGTTGTAGGTGCGTATCTTGGCGGAGCGGTCGCCAGTACTGACCATCGTCTTACGCTTGGAGGCGATGTCGTCGATGTACTTCTGGTGTTCCTTGTCGTAGATGAAGGTACGCAAGCGCGAGAGGGCGCGTTCCTTGTTCTTGGGCTGGTCGCGCGTCTCGGTACATTCGATGAGGATTTCTTCGACTATGCCTGTGTTGGGATTTTTCCAGTTGTAGCGCAGGCGCACGCCGGATTCCACCTTGTTCACGTTCTGACCGCCGGCACCACCGCTTCGGAAGGTGTCCCACTTGATTTCACCTTCGTTGATAACTACGTCGAACTCTTCGGCTTCGGGAAGCACGGCTACGCTGGCAGCTGAGGTGTGTACCCGTCCTTGCGTTTCTGTGGCCGGTACGCGCTGCACGCGGTGCACGCCCGATTCATATTTCAGTGTGCCGTATACATTGTCGCCCGTCACGGAGCAGACAATTTCCTTGAAACCGCCGGCTGCACCTTCGTTGGCGCTGGATATCTCCATTCTCCATCCCTTGGATTCGCAGTACTTGGTGTACATGCGGAAGAGGTCGCCGGCAAAGATTGCCGCTTCGTCACCACCCGTGCCGCCACGAATTTCGAGGATGGCATTACGGCTGTCCTGCGGGTCGGCGGGGACAAGCAGCAGCTTTATCTGCTCTTCCAGTTCCGGTTGGCGGTTTTGGCAGGCATCCAGCTCTTCGCGTGCCATTTCGCGCATCTCCTGGTCTGTTTCGTTGGCGATGATTTCTTTGGCTTCTTCTATGCCACGCAGTACTTGCATGTACTCTTTGCGGGCATTCATCAGGTCGCCCAGTTCTTTATATTCTTTGGTGAGCTTGACGTAACGCTTCTGGTCCGCAATCACTGCCGGGTCTGTAATCAAGGTCGACACTTCTTCGAAGCGGGCGACAAGCCCTTCCAGCTTTTCGAGTATGGTATTGTTGTCTGCCATATATTTAATACTTGAACTCTCCGAATTCACTCTTGATAATCAGTTCTTTCTTGTCGCTTTCTTCCACGCGGCCTATAATCTGTGCATCGATGTTGAAACTCTTCGAAATAGCAATCACCTCTTCTGCATGTTCGGGAGAGAGGTACACTTCCAGGCGATGTCCCATATTGAACACCTTGTACATTTCGCTCCAGTCCGTATCGCTCTGCTCCTTGATGGTCTTGAACAACGGTGGAACGGGGAAGAGATTGTCTTTGATGACACGGCAGTTGTCTCCCACAAAGTGCAGTACCTTGGTTTGTGCGCCGCCCGAGCAGTGTACCATACCGTGGATTTGGGGACGGAGCGCATCGAGCAGTTTCTTTACTACCGGTGCGTAGGTGCGGGTAGGGGAAAGTACCAGCTTTCCTGCATCCAGCGGACTGTCTTCGACACTGTCTGTCAGTTTTAGCTTGCCACTGTATACCAGTTCTTCGGGTACAGCCTTGTCATAGCTTTCAGGGTATTTCTCTGCCAGGTATTTGGAGAATACATCGTGGCGTGCGCTGGTCAGTCCGTTACTGCCCATACCGCCATTGTATTCTTTCTCATAAGTAGCCTTTCCGTAAGATGCCAGACCAACAATCACATCGCCCGGACGGATATTGGCATTGTCTATAACATCTGAGCGCTTCATGCGGCAGGTCACTGTCGAGTCTACGATAATGGTACGTACAAGGTCGCCCACGTCGGCTGTTTCGCCACCGGTGGCATAAACGCCTACGCCCATCTCGCGGAGTTCGGCAAGCAGTTCGTCCGTACCGTTGATGATGGCTGAAATTACTTCGCCGGGGATGAGAAGTTTATTACGTCCGATGGTAGAGGATACCAGAATGTTGTCTACCGCACCCACACAAAGCAGGTCGTCGATGTTCATAATCAGTGCATCTTGTGCAATGCCTTTCCACACACCCAGGTCGCCGGTTTCCTTCCAGTACATATAGGCAAGACTGGATTTGGTGCCTGCTCCATCGGCATGCATAATGTTGCAATACTCCGGGTTACCGCCCAAAATGTCGGGGATAATTTTGCAGAAAGCCTGCGGGAAAATACCTTTGTCGATGTTCTTGATGGCGTTGTGCACATCTTCCTTAGATGCGCTGACGCCTCGCATCATGTATCGTTGATTACTCATGAGATAATAGGTTTGTTCAATTGAATGTGCAAAGATACATCTAATCTTCTACAACACAAAGCGAGGCACAAAGTTTCTCGCCTTTGTGCCTCGCTATAGAGTTGTGTATTTATCAGAATTGTACCTGGGGAGCTTGTTCCGCTCCTTCTGCCGCTTCGAAATAAGCTCGTTTCTCAAAACCGAAGAGACCGGCAAGGATATTTTTGGGGAAACGGCGAATGGCTGTATTGAAGTTCTTGGCTGCATTGTTGAAGTTGGTCCGTGCTACGTTGATACGGTTTTCCGTACCTTCCAGCTGTGCCTGCAGTTCCAAGAAATTCTGATTTGCTTTCAAGTCCGGATAGTTTTCTGTGATGGCAAGCAATTTACCGAGGGCAGAAGTCACCGCACCTTGTGCTTTCTGATATTCAGCCAGCTTTTCCGGAGTAAGGTCTGCAGCATCCACTTTGATTTGAGTGGCTTTGCTGCGGGCTTCTACTACACCTTCCAGTGTTTCCTTCTCGTGCGTGGCATATCCTTTCACGGTATTCACCAAGTTCGGAATCAGGTCGGCACGGCGTTGGTATTGGGTTTCTACGTTCGACCATTGTCCGCTGACATTTTCGTCCATGGTTACGAGTCCGTTATAGCCGGTTACACCCCAAATGGCGAGAAGAGCTATAACAACGATAATGATAATGGTTGATTTCTTCATACTTTTCATTTTTAGGCCTCACCTCCGATTCCTCTCCGATAGAGAGAGGGGAGGAGGGGAAGGCAGTTATTAATCATTTAATTATATTCTATGTAAACGTTTTATTTTCTTCCAGTATCCTCGAAGGTGTGTCAAAACGGTTGATGGCGCACAGATGACACATACTCGGCGTTAGAACCGGGAACCGGCTCCACCGCCACCTCCCATACCGCCTCCGAAGCTACCACCGCTGAAGCCTCCTCCGCCACTTCCGCCGAAGAGACCTCCACCACCGAAGATGACCGGACCACCTCCGCCTCCTCCCCGGTAGTTTTCATCGTATGACTGCTGGCGGCGCACTACTTTATGTCCGCAATTGCGGCAGGTGTAGGTCACATCTTCCGTTTTCACTCCATTGCGGCGTGAGATGAGTATGCTGCTGCTACGTTGCAATTTATGTTGTCCGCAGTTGGGGCATTTGTTGGCAGCGCGTTGGGCAAGGATGCCTATAATAGATGCCACTGCGAGGAAACCGATAAGTCCCAGTAGGATACCTCCTACGGAGAGGTCATCCTCCTCTTCCGTGTCATTCACCATAGTGCCGTCAAGACGTGAACAGACCGCCTTTACACCCGCGACCATTCCGGCATCCCAATTACCGTCTTTTAGATAGGGAATCATATATTTGGTCTGTATGCGTTTGCAGATGGCGTCAGGCAGGTCCCCTTCCAAACCGTATCCCGTATAAAACTGGATGCAGCGTTGATCGGTTACCAGCAGAATGACCAGACCGTTGTTTTTCTCTTTTTTCCCTACTC
Organism: Bacteroides sp. AF20-13LB; assembly: GCF_003603065.1. Taxonomy (NCBI): domain Bacteria; kingdom Pseudomonadati; phylum Bacteroidota; class Bacteroidia; order Bacteroidales; family Bacteroidaceae; genus Bacteroides; species Bacteroides sp. AF20-13LB. The sequence goes on along the minus strand of NZ_QTMH01000006.1, from coordinate 21,432 downwards.
CCCATTCATTGAGCAGCCGGTGTGAGAAATCAAAACAGTCTTCTTGTCCGATGGAGGGAACAACGGCAACTACCGTTTCAATACCCGTCTGCTGCTCCAATGCGTAGAGCATGCGGTCTATGTCGGCACATGCCTCTTTGGATAAGATGTCGGCAGGGTTGCAGACATAACCCGTCTTGTCCTGAAGGTGTACTTTAGGAATGTTCTTAGTGGTGTAGACTTCTTGTGCCTGCAAGGATATGAACAAGCACAGGAAGAATGCTATGGAAATAAATCGTTTCATATTACCAATGTTTGTTGCGGCGAAGATAGGAAAAATCACGTCAATGTATGTATTTCCCTACGAATTTCTTTACATGCTCGGTGTATTCCTGCGGATAATCCTTGTAAGACATGGCATGTGTGGCACCGGGTACAATCCATAATTCTTTGGGTTCGGGCTTGGCTTCATAGAGGGGATAAACCATCCACGTCGGTACAAAGGTGTCGGCATCACCGTGGATGAAGAGCATCGGCAAAGTACATTTCTTTACTTGCTCCAGGGCAGAAGCTTCGCGGAAATCCCATCCGTACTCCTGCCGGCAAAGCCAGCTTGCAGTATGCAGTAGGGGGAAAGAGGGCAGTCCGAACTGTTCTTTCAACTCCCCGCGAAACTCATCCCATACGCTTGTGTAACCGCAGTCTTCCACAAAACACTTGATGAATGGCTGTTGGTATTGTCCGTGTTCCACTTCGCCGGATACCATCATGGTGGTGGCGGCTCCCATGGAGATGCCGTGTACTACCATCTTTGTACTGCGGGACGCTATGCTGTCCGTATGGCTGCGTCCGAAAAGCTCATCGGCGGTTTCGGTCCATTGCAACACGTCGAGCCGGTCTTTCCAGCCCATCTGTACATGGTTTCCTTCGCTCATCCCGTGTCCGTAAAGGTCGGGCAGCAGGATATTGAAGCCCATCTCCTTGCTGTACAAATAACCTATCATCAGCATGCGCACGGCGTTGTCCGTATATCCATGTACGATGACTGCCGTTTTGTCGGTAGGGCGGGCAGCGGCAACATAGAGCGCATGCAGCGTCTCTCCATGGTCGTTCTCAATGTAGAAGTCCTTCAATGCTCCTACGGTCACCAAACTGTCTACCCACGGTTGCAGTTCGGGATATTGCTCGAACATGAAGTTGTAGGATTCGGCAATGTTGCGACTGCGTGTGATAAGGCCTTCGGGTTTCAGAGCATGCCCCAGCATATAGTACCCTCCGCACAGTACTACGGTGCAGAGGGCAGCCAGACCGAGAATCGAATATTTTATGGTTTTCTTCATTATTTATTCCAAATTTCCCATGCAGCAAAGGCTTGCAGCAGTAACATTTCCAGACCGTTCTTAGTGACGGCTCCTTGTGCCTGGCCTTTCTTCATGAAAAGGGTTTCGTTTGGATTATATAACAAATCATAGAGCAAATGGTTGGGAGTCAGTAGTTCGTAAGGAATATTGGGACAGAAATCCACTTTGGGATACATGCCTACTGGGGTACAGTTGACAATCACTGTGTACTCTTGCATGATTTCCGGTGTCAGTTCTTCGTATGTGAGGTATTTATCCTCTTTCTTGGCGCGTGATACGAAGGTACTTTTTATACCCAGGTTCTCCAGCCCGCGATATACGGCTTTCGATGCACCGCCGGTACCCAAAATCAGGGCTTTCTTGTGTTGTGGTTGCAAAAGTGGTTCTATGGATTGTGTAAATCCTATGATGTCGGAGTTGTAGCCAACCAGTTTCACTTTGCCTTTGGAAAGGCGGATAATCTTAATGACATTGACGGCGCCTATCTTGGCTGTGTCTTTGTCCAGTTCGTCCAGGTAGGGGATGACTTGCTCCTTGTAAGGGATAGTCACATTCAGTCCACAGAGGTTGGGATTTTCCTCGATAACTTCCATGAAATCCTCGATACGTGGAATTTCGAAATTTACATATTCTGCATCAATATTTTCTGCCTTGAATTTCTCATTGAAATATCCGATAGAAAAGGAATGTTTCAACGGGTAACCTATTAAACCGTATTTCTGCATAATATTTTAGTTATTGATTGAACTATATTCGTTTGTTTATGGAGTACATTATTGGTCGGAAGTAGTTGAGGAGGTGATTACCGGTTCTTTGATGATAACAAAACCTCCGAATTGCAATCCGTTATCTTTTCCGTTCAAACAGAACTTTCTGTCGAATACGGGTTTATTTTTTGATTTCCAGATCAGTTTGCTAGAGAAGGTGATGACGTCTTGAGTACCATCGTTCCAGTCTATTATCACTTTTTCGTTATCGAATGTATCGTCGCCATTGAATTCTCCAAAAGTGAGAAAGTATTTGCCAGTTTCAAATTTCATTGTTTGCAGACCGTTGAAGTGTGCAAGGTAAGCTTTGGTTTGGCTTATTGGAACGTCCTTTTCATATATTTTTCCATTATAGATTGCCTTGATTCCTTGCTTGGCAATGTTGCCGGGAGTTTCAGGATTCAACAAATCATTACCTTGAGCATCTTGTACTGCGATATGCAGTTCGATAGGAGCAAAATCCCATATCATATCATCACTTCCCGAATCATCGCAAGCTGTGAAACCGGCAACGCAAAGGAGGGAAATAAATAATAAATAGAGGGTGTGTGTAGCTTTCATAAGGTCTCTTTTTTATATAAGTTTCTTCTTTTTATTTAGTTGCCACATAAAGTGTACATATCCCGAAAGTCAGCCGCTTGAAGTGCACTTCGCTGAAGCCTGCCTTGCGGATTACCTCCTGCATCACTTCTCCCTGCGGGAAGGCGCGAATACTTTCCGGTAGATAGGTGTAGGCGCTGTTGTCTTTCGAAATACATTTACCGAGCAGGGGGATGACAACTTTGGAGTAGATGGTGAACAACTGTTTCATCGGGAAGCGGTCTGGTGTGGAGAGCTCCAGTATGACGAGATGTCCGCCGGTCTTTAGTACGCGGCACATCTCGGACAGTCCCTTGTCCAGCCCTTCGAAGTTGCGGATGCCGAACGCTACGGTCACGGCGTCGAAGCTTTCGTCGGCAAACGAGAGGGAGGTGCAGTCCTCCCGGACAAATGAAATCTTGTTCGAGAGGTGCGCCTGCTTTACTTTTTCACGTCCCACGTTCATCATGCCTTCCGAGATGTCGGTGCCAATCAGGCTATCGGGTTGCAGTTCGCGGCATGCAAGGATGGCGAAATCGCCGGTGCCGGTAGCTACGTCCATAATACGCCGGGGGCGGAAAGGACGTAGGTACTTGATTGCTTTCCTACGCCAGCTGCGGTCGATGCCCATGGATAGGGTGTGATTCAGCTTGTCGTAGGCAGGAGCGATGTTGTCGAACATTTCTTCCACTTGTTCGCTCTTCTTGCCGTCATTACCGTAGGGCTTGATGTGTTCTTGGGGATAGTCCATTTACTTTAAATATTCGGTTACATTCTTTTCAATGCGTTCGGCAATGTTGCTGGTATCTTCCTTTACAAACTTCTCGCCGGTGATGTGTTCGTACAGTTCGATGTAACGTTCGCTGATTGAAGTAACGATTTCGTCGGTCATTTCCGGTACCTGCTGTCCTTCCTTGCCTTGGAAACCGTTGTCCATCAGCCATTCGCGTACAAACTCCTTGGAGAGTTGCTTTTGCGGTTCGCCGTTGGCAAAACGTTCTTCGTAGCCTTCGGAGTAGAAGTAGCGGCTGGAGTCGGGCGTATGGATTTCGTCCATCAGGTAAATCTTGCCGTCGTGCTTGCCGAATTCGTATTTGGTGTCTACCAGAATCAATCCGCGTTCCGCTGCAATCTCGGTACCGCGTTTGAAGAGGGCCATGGTGTATTGCTCCAATACGGCATATTCTTCGGGTGTGGCAAGACCTTGTGCCAGGATTTCTTCTTTGGAGATGTCGGCATCGTGTTCGCCAATCTCGGCTTTAGTGGTCGGGGTGATGATGGGTTCAGGGAATTTCTGGTTTTCCTTCATCCCTTCGGGCAACTTCACGCCGCAGATTTCACGTACACCGCTCTTGTAGGCACGCCATGCGCTGCCACAGAGGTAACCGCGTACAATCATTTCTACGGGGAATCCTTCACACATCACACCTACCGTCACCATCGGATCGGGTGTAGCCATTTTCCAGTTGGGGCAGATGTCGGTTGTGGCATCCAGGAATTTTGCTGCAATCTGGTTCAACATTTGTCCTTTGAAGGGAATACCTTTCGGCAATACTACGTCAAAGGCTGAGATGCGGTCGGTAGCTACCATGACCAACTTTTCACCATTGATGTTGTACACATCACGAACTTTTCCGTGGTACACGCTTTTCTGTCCGGGAAAGTTAAATTCAGTTGCTGTTAATGCTTTCATCTTTGTAATATTTACGATTTTGAGAATTTACTGTTTCTGTTCAATCTTACTATCGGCTTGTTCGGCTTTGCGTCGTTCACGCTCCGCTTTCGCTTCCTTGTCGAACTTCTCGTAGGCCTCCACAATCTGAGTTACCAACTTATGGCGTACGATGTCTTTCTTGTTCAGCTCCACGAAACTGATGCCTTTTACGCCTTTCAGAATCTTCAGTGCCTGCACCAGACCGGAAGTCTGGGAAGAAGGCAAGTCAATCTGCGTCATGTCTCCCGTGACAATCATCTTGGTGTTCATGCCCATGCGGGTGAGGAACATCTTGATTTGCTGGGTGGTCGTGTTCTGCGCTTCATCCAGAATGACGACGGCATCGTTCAGTGTGCGTCCGCGCATAAAGGCGAGGGGGGCAATCTGGATGATGTTCAGCTCCATATACTCTTTCAGCTTGGCGGCAGGTATCATGTCCTGCAGGGCGTCATAGAGTGGTTGCAGATACGGGTCTATCTTGTCCTTCATGTCGCCGGGCAGGAAACCGAGCTTTTCTCCGGCTTCTACGGCAGGGCGGCTGAGGATGATTTTCTTTATCTCCTTATTCTTTAGTGCCCGCACGGCAAGCGCGATGGCTGTATAGGTCTTTCCTGAACCGGCGGGACCGATGGCAAACAGCATGTCATTCTTGGCAAATGCCTCTACCAGCTTCAGCTGGTTCTCGCTGCGCGGGATAATCGGCTTTCCGGTTACGCTGAATACAATGACATTGCCCGATTTTTCCGCTTGCGGGGCATTGCCTTTGATGATGTCTATAATGACCTCTTCTTTCAAAGAGTTGTATTCGGCACAGTATTTCTCCAGCTTGGTAATGTTCTCCTCGAATGCACACATTTCCTCCTCATCACCCAATACTTTGATGACATTGCCGCGGGCAACGATGCGAAGCTTGGGATACAAGGCCTTTATCAGCTGCATGTTGGCGTTGTTTACGCCATAAAATATTACCGGGTCAATATCTTCAAGAACAATCAGTTTTTCTATCATTGATATGTTTTAAAGTTCAATTCGTTCTTTTAGTGAAACGTTCTGCAAATGTAGTGAAACGTTTGGATACTTAAACAGTTCCATTGGGTATTTTTTTTGCAGTGGCTTCGGGTAGATTGTCGGTAATTGTTGCACGACGATGCCGTTTCCTTTTTTTGAGCATCCGATACGTTGTCGGTTCAGCGTCTGTTCCTTCATGTTGAAGATAATATTGGGGTCGAAGTGCTGCCCGTTGACGCGTGTCTCGAAGTGCAGATGCTCAGTAGAGGCGCGTCCGGTGCGTCCGGTCAGTGCGATGGGCTGTCCGGCTTTGACTGTGTCGCCACAATGTACAAGGTTTTTGAAGTTGTGGCTGTATATCGTTTCCAGTCCGAAGTCATGGCGTACGACGACGACATTGCCGTAGGCGCTATAAGGCTTGGACATCCGTACTACGCCGTTGAAGGCACTCCGTATGGTGTCTTTGGCGTAGGTCTTGATGTCTATGCCACTGTGGCGTCCCCGCCCCCGTCCGTAAGGGGAGATGACTTTTCCTCCAGGCAGGGGAAAGGAGTATTCCGTGTCCGGAATGTCCTCCAAAGGTAGCTCTATCAGTTCTCTTTGCGAAAACAGTCCCGGAGTGGCAACGCGGATATGGTTGGTTTCCATGGTGGAAAAGACCGTTTTCTTCCCTTGTGCCGTGGCACCAAGGGCTATGAGCAGGAGAGGGACAAGAATACGGATTCTCATTTATTCAAAATATTGTATAGTCCCACTGGTAGAGGAAGCATATTTCTCCAACAGTTCCAATATCATTTCGGCTGCTTCTTTCAGACCTTCCTGCCCGTTGTAGCCGTTGACAATGGCAAGGATATGGCGGGTTTCAAGTTTCATCTTGGTGCGTTCGTGGTCGCTGGTCGGGGTACCGATACCGCCTATACGGTCGCGGTAGACGGGCAGCCCTTCTATGTTCAGCATGCCGCGGCCTATACCCTCGAACAATTCCTCGGCACGTCCTATGCCCAGCTCAAGGTCGGTCCCTTGTATCTCGTCGGCATCAAATCCGCCGATAGAGTGGCCCGTACGTAGGGAGACAAGGTTGATAAGGTCTACCAACGTATCTATCTGATAGAGTTCCAATCCGCGCAGCAGTCGCCGTCTCAGTGCTTCGGCCGAGGGACGGTAGCGGCTGGGGTCCTTGCCGCAACGTTTGTAGGCTTCGCGGGTGGCGGCAATGACGGGTTGGTACTTGATGCTGTCCGTGGTTTCACGGGCTCTTAGCTCTTGGGTGAAAGTTGCGATTTCCTGCCACAACCCTTCGCAATATGGGGTATTTGTCACTTCGGCAAATACGGCTGCACCGCGGAATTCGGGGCAATTCTGCTTGATTTCTTTAGAAAGTGTGATATGATACATTAATGCAATCCGTTTGAATGGGTTAACATGATTCCCGACAATATCCTTCCGGATTTGATACCCATCCGGCGTGCCGAGAAAAACTCTTCATATTGGGTAAAAGTACATATATTGGCTGTCTCCACTTGTGCGGAAGGTACTCCGAAGTCCAGTAGTTGCAGTCGGTTGGCAGCCCATAGGTCGATATGGTATTTGTGGGTGGCGGGTTTCCATTCGGAGATGTAATCCATCTGGAAACCGTTCTTGCGGAATGCTTCATAGACTTCGTCGCCTACCTCGAAGGCGGAAAGGGAGATGCCGGGGCCGATGCAGGCTATCACTTCTTTGCCCTCTGTGCCATAGCGGGCACGCATCTTGTCGAGTGTGTGGCCGAGGATGTAATTCACAGTGCCGCGCCATCCGGCATGAACAGCGGCTATCACGGCATTCTTCCGGTCGTAGAGCAGGATGGGAATGCAGTCTGCCGTAGAGATGCAGATGCAGCAGCCCGGTTCACGGGTTATCAGTGCATCAATGCCCTGCAACATGGAGTGGCGTTCTTCTGCTGTTGCATGCAGATAAGTTCCGTCAATGACAAGTGCCTTTGTCCCGTGGGTCTGAAACGGGATGACCAGTTCTTGGGGGCGTTGGGGCAGGGAAGAACATACTATTTCCTGGTTGCGGCGTACAGCTTCGGCTTCGTCTCCCGTGTAAGGTGTACAGTTGAGGGAGGCATAGTTACCTTGGCTGCATCCACCGTGGCGGGTGGTTACAAAACAAGAAATGCCGGGATATGAGGCAAGCAGCTCATATCCCAACATTTTCCTATCTTCTGTAAGAGGAATCATTTTTTATCTTCCTCCCAATCTTCTTCGTATTCAAAGTCCTCGAGGTCCTCTATGTCCTCGTCGTCATTGACGTATTCATAGCTGAGGTCCTCGTCCTCACCCTCTTCTTTCAATTCTTCCTGCAGGTGGCTGAGGTCTTTGGCGCGATGGGCAATGCTGTCCACTTTGCCTTCTATCTTATTACTTTCCTTGTTCAGCTCTTCCCAAAGGATGTCTTTCAGCGTAGAGATGCCCATGCCGGAGACAGCAGAGATGAATATATGCGGAATCCCTTCGGGCAGTGTCGGCTCTATCTCGTCCATCAGTTCCTGGTCGAGCATGTCGCATTTGGTGACGGCAAGCACTCTCTGTTTGTCCAGCATTTCGGGGTTGAAAGTGCGAAGCTCGTTCAACAGGATTTCGTATTCCTTACGGATGTCGTCACTGTCGGCAGGCACCATGAACAGCAACAATGAGTTGCGCTCGATGTGGCGCAGGAAACGCAATCCTAAGCCTTTGCCGGCACTGGCTCCTTCGATGATGCCGGGAATGTCCGCCATCACAAACGATTTGCTGTCGCGATAGGACACGATGCCCAGATTGGGTTCCAGCGTTGTAAACGGATAATTGGCGATTTTGGGCTTCGCCGCAGAAACGGATGCCAGTAAAGTGGATTTTCCTGCATTGGGGAAACCTACCAGACCGACGTCTGCCAGCAGCTTCAGTTCCATGATTACCGTCAACTCCTGCATCGGTTCGCCCGGTTGTGCAAAGCGGGGAGCCTGGCGTGTGGCGGTTTTGAAGTGCCAGTTGCCTAGACCTCCGCGTCCACCTTTCAGCAAGATGACTTCTTGTTCGTGCTCGGTGACGTCGCAGATATATTCACCCGTTTCGGCGTTGTACACCACCGTGCCGCAGGGCACTTCAATCACCTTGTCCGCTCCGTCTTTTCCGAAGCTCCGGTTCTTGGAGCCGGATTCTCCGTGTCCTGCCAGGATGTGGCGGTCGTACTTCAGATGGAGCAGCGTCCAGTAGTTGCGGTTACCGCGCAAGATGACATGGCCTCCTCGTCCTCCGTCACCTCCGTCGGGGCCTCCGTTGGGTATGTATTTCTCACGCCGCATATGCGTAGAACCTCGTCCGCCCTTTCCGGAGCGGCAATATATTTTTACGTAGTCAACAAAATTCGATTCAGCCATATTCTGTTTTATTGTTATTTCACTGCGTCAATAGCCTTGCAAACATCGGCAAAGATTTCTTCCAATACGCCGAAGCCCTGGATGTGTTGGTATTTGCCGTCCTGCTTGTACCAGTCAATCAGCGGAGCTGTCTGTGAGTGGTAAACCACCAGACGCTTCTTGATTGTCTCTTCATTGTCGTCTGCACGTCCTGATTCTTGTCCGCGCTTGATGAGGCGCTTCATCAGTTCTTCTTCGGGCACGTCGAGGTCGAGCATCACGCTGACTTCCTGTCCGCGTTCGGCGAGCATCTTCTTTAATGCTTCAGCCTGGGCGATTGTTCTGGGGAAGCCGTCGAAAATCACGCCTTTGCTATCCTTGAAGCTGTCGAATACGCTTGCCAGAATATCAATCATCAACTCATCGGGAATCAACTGGCCCTGGTCGATATAACCTTTAGCAGTCTTGCCCAGTTCTGTACCGTTTTTCATTTCAGCACGGAGCACGTCTCCGGTAGAGATGTGGTTGATGCCATACTTTTCTACAATCTTTTCACTTTGTGTTCCCTTACCTGAACCGGGAGCACCAAAAATTACAATGTTCAACATTTGCTTAGTTATTATTTAATGATTTACTATATTATGTCTGTATCAGTCTACTACAGTATAAATGTCGGGATAGTTGCGCCCGAAGCCGTCATAATCCAACCCGTAGCCCACGATGAAGTCGTTCGGAATATTCATGGCCACATATTCTATGTTTAAATCAACTTTCAGCTTATCAGGTTTCACCAGTAGGGAGGCAATATGAATCTCCCTGGGACCGCGAGTGCCGAGGGTGTCCAGTAAGCGTTGCATGGTGAGTCCCGTATCTACTATGTCCTCTACAATGACCACTGTACGGTCTGTGAGGTCTTCATTGATGCCTATTACTTCCTTAATTACCCCGGTAGAGGATACTCCTTGATAAGATGCCAATTTGACAAACGAAATTTCGCAGGGAATCGTGATTCGTTTCAGCAAATCGGCGGTAAACATGAACGAACCGTTCAGTACGCTGAGGAATAGAGGATTCTTTCCTGCCAGGTCGCGGTTGATTTCGTTCGCTACACGGGTTACTTCTTTCAGTATGTCCTGCTCCTTGATGGAGACTGTGAACATCTTGTCTTTTATTTGTATGGTATCCATAGATGGGATGTTTTTAGAAAGTTGCCGCAAAAATACGATTTTTATTCCACTCCATGCATCATCTTCTGTAATTTCTTTGAAAGCAGGAAGAGGATAAGCGATGCCGTGGCAGACATGACGACGAACACCATGAAGAAATCGTACATCGTCTCGATGCGATAGCCCAGTAGCGTCTTTACCTTTCCGGCTTCGGGGTAGAGCCCGCTCAGCGTGCCTGCAAACTTATTGGCAGTGGCGGTGGAGAGGTACCATATCCCCATCATCAGCGAGGCGAAGCGGATGGGCGTGAGCTTGTTCACCATGGAGAGCCCGATGGGCGAGAGGCAGATTTCGCCCATGGTATGGATGAAGTAGAGCCCCGTCAGCCAGATGAGACTCACCTTGATGCCCGGCTGAACATCTTTCACCCCAAAGCAGATGACGAGATAGCCCAGTGAAAGCAGTAGCAAGCCGATGGCTTGCTTGGTGGGCGAGGCGGGCTCCATGCCCCGTTTGCCCAGGGCGCCCCATACGCCCGGCATGATGGCGGCAAGTATCACCACAAAGAAGGGGTTGAAGGACTGAATCCAGGAGGCGGGCATTTCCCACCCCAGGATGACGCGGTCGGTCTGCTCGGAGGCGAAAAGCGTGAGCGAGGCGCCTGCCTGCTCGTAGGCCGCCCAGAAGAAAATGACGAAGAAGGCGATGATGTAGATGACGAAGATGCGGTCGCGCTCCGTCTTGGTGAGTGAGCCTTCCAGCAGGATGCTGACGGGAAACACGATGCAGGCGGTGAAGATGCCGATGCTTATCCAATCGCTCCCGAAACACCAGTAGAAGAAACCGGCAAGCGCGATGGCGAGCAGGGCGAGCAGCAGGTAGTTGCGCATGGGCCGTCCGTTGGCGTGGGCACTCTTCCGGGCGGTGTTGTCTGCCTGGGACCGCTCCTTGCGGGCGTCGGGGATAATGCCGAGGGGCTTGCCATCGGGGCCGATGAGGTACTTGTTTTTCTGGGTTTCGAAGAGGACGACCGTCAGCACGGTGACGATGGCGGCAATGAGGAAGCCCCATCGGAAGTCGTGAGGGTTGCCCGTCTCGCCAAAATAGCCGCAGACCAGCGGGGCGAGGAAGGAACCCACGTTGACACCCATATAGAAGATGGTGTAGGCGGAATCCAGCCGTTTGTCACCCGGCTCGTAGAGCTGCCCCACCAGGGAGGAGACGGTGGGCTTGAAGCAGCCGTTGCCCAATATAAGGAAAGTCAGTCCGCCGTACATCAGCCAATGCGAAAGCTCACGCGCCTCCAGCATCGAGGCGCTGGCAAACATCAGGAACTGGCCGACTGCCATCATCATGGCCCCCCAGAAGACGGAACGGCGGATGCCCCAGTATTTGTCGGCGATGTAGCCTCCGATTAAGGGCGTCAGGTACACCAGTCCGGTGTAGCTGCCGTAGATGGAGGCGGCGTGCTCCTTGTCGAAAAGGAGTGCCTGGGTGAGGAACAGAATGAAGATGGCACGCATGCCGTAGTAGCTGAAACGCTCTGCCGTGCTGGTGGCGAAGATAAGGTAAAGACCTTTCGGGTGTCGGGATGTACTCATTGAATATGCTTTTATTGTTTTGGCTTTTATTATATGTTGAGGGTACAAAATTAGTCATTATTTTGCGTAAGTTAATGGGTATAATTAGAAACTTGCCGACAAGCCTGCGGGAACTTGCCGACAAGCTTGTGCAAACTTATCCGTAAGCCTACGCAAACTTAAAACAGAATTTCTGTTTCTGTAAATAAAGCTTTTGTTTATAGAAATAGAGCTTTTGTTTCTAAGAATAAAGGCTTTGTTCTAAGAATCCTTTGCATTGAAGACAACTTTTCCTTACGGAGCAGATATTTTTTCCCGGGGGGCAAAGCAACTTGATAAAAAACGTCTTCTCTTTGTACAGTTGAAATCAAAGCCCTATCTTTGCTCTACGATTTTAAGATAATCCTATTATGAAGATATTTCCTACTACAAGCATCAAGCAACTGGATGCAGATACCATAGAGAATGAACCGATTGCCTCCATCGACTTGATGGAACGTGCCTCACGCGCATTGGCCCGTGCCATTGCCGAGCGTTGGGAGCCGGACACGCCGCTCACCGTTTTTGCCGGACCGGGGAACAACGGTGGCGATGCGCTTGCCCTGGCGCGACTGCTGGCCGGGAAGGGCTACCGGCTCGAGGTGTATCTCTTCAATACGAAAGGGACGCTTTCGCCGGACTGCGAGACGAACAAGGAGCGGCTGGCCGACGTGCCGGGTGTGGACTTCCACGAAGTGACCACCCAGTTTGTACCTCCCGTGCTGACGGCAGACCATGTGGTGATAGACGGCCTCTTCGGCAGCGGTCTGAACAAGGCTCTGAGCGGCGGTTTTGCAGCCGTAGTGAAGTACATCAACGCTTCGCCCGCCACGGTGGTGTCCATCGATATCCCATCGGGACTGATGGGTGAGGACAACACCTACAACGTACATACGAATATCGTCCGTGCCCATCTGACGCTGAGCCTGCAACTGCCGAAACTGGCATTTCTCTTTGCCGAGAACGAGCCGTATGTGGGCGAATGGCAGTTGCTGGACATCGGGCTCAGCGAGGATGCCATCCATGACATGGAAACGGACTTCCGCTTGCTGGAGCATGAAGACGTGTCTGCCCTGCTGAAGCCGCGCAGCCGGTTTGCCCATAAGGGGAACTTCGGCCGCGCACTGCTGATAGCCGGTTCGCAGGGGATGGCGGGGGCCTCGGTGCTGGCTGCGCGTGCGTGTCTGCGTTCAGGTGTGGGGCTGCTGACGGTACATGTGCCGTTCTGCAACAACTTCATTGTGCAGACTTCCGTGCCCGAAGCCATGACGGAGCTGGATATCAGCGACACCTGCTTTGCCGCCGCTACCGATACGGACGATTACCAGGCCGTGGCGATAGGCCCGGGACTGGGAAAGGCGGCGGAGACCGAGGCGGCTCTGCTGGAGCAGATAGAGACATGCCAGACTCCGATGGTGGTGGATGCTGATGCCCTGAACTTGCTGGGCGAGAAGCGTAACTATATAGGGCGTCTGCCCAAAGGGAGTATTCTGACTCCGCACCCCAAGGAGCTGGAGCGTCTTGTAGGCAAATGCCAGAATTCGTACGAGCGCCTGATGAAGGCTCGTGAGCTGGCGAAGAGCGCCGGAGTGCACATCATCTTGAAAGGCGCTTATTCTGCCATTGTCACTCCTGCCGGGAAATGTTTTTTCAACCCTACCGGCAATCCGGGTATGGCAACGGGAGGCAGCGGTGATGTGCTGACCGGAGTGGTGCTTGCCTTGCTTGCCCAAGGCTATGAGCCGGAGAAGGCTGCCTGCCTGGCCACGTATGTGCACGGACTGGCGGGAGATGTTGCCTGCAAGAAGCAGGGGGCAGTGGGGATGACGGTGGGGGATATAGTTGCCTGCCTGCCGCTAGCGTGGAAGATGCTGGAAGAATAAGGAGAGAAGTGTAATTTGGATGGCTTGTCATGTCAACAGAAATAAGATATTTTGAAAACAGAAAAGATTGGCGGAAGTGGCTGGCTGACAATTTCGATACTGCCGATGGAGTCTGGTTTGTGTTTCCTACTAAATCTTCAAGCGAGAAAAGTATTGTATATAATGACGCTGTTGAAGAGGCCCTTTGTTTCGGGTGGATTGACAGCACGATAAAGTCACTTGACAAAGAACATAAAATTCAGCGTTTCACGCCCAGGAATCCTAAAAGTACCTATTCGCAAGCCAACAAAGAAAGGTTGAAATGGTTGCTGGAGCATAAAATGATACATCTTGAATTTGAGGATAAAATACGAACTGTCTTGTCGGTTCCTTTTGTTTTTCCAAATGATATAATCGACAGATTGAAAGAGGATGAAAGAATATGGAAGAATTATCAGAGTTTCTCTGACCCCTATAAACGTATCCGAATCGCATACATTGAAGCGGCGAGGAAACGACCGGAAGAATTTGAAAGGCGATTAAATAACTTTATCTGTAAAACGAAAGAGAACAAAATAATAATAGGGTTTGGCGGGATTGAAAAATACTATTAACGCTAATTCTTTTCCGCTTATTTCTCTCTTGTCGTAATGTGGAAGCATCCTTGCTTCAACTCGTACTTGATGTAGCATTTATCGGCTTTCCGCAGGTCACGGAGCACTTCCGAAAGAACCAGTTTTAAGGTATCTGCGCTGACATCCTGCAAAGGACGTCCATCCTCGTCTTCTATTTTCTGAAAGCGCTTCCAACTGACATCGAATGTCGTTCCGTAAAAATGTGCCGAGTTTGGAGAAGCATTGCCGTTACGGCGGCGCAGGCGTTTTACGTCGTCTTGGGTGCGGAGTACGGAAGTCACAATTATCTTGTTTGGATTCAGCCCCTTGGCGGTCAGTGAATCAAGGAAGTTGTGTCCGATGGTGTCCAGCAGGCTGGCGGCGCCCGGAATGAGATAAGGGATGGAATGCGTCAGTGAATCCACGGCATAGAGCTCGTTTGTCGTGATAGGTTGCAGTTGCTCTCTCATCTTTTCTGCTTCCTCGCGGGATGAAAGTACACGTATGCCGATGGCTTGGGCTACATTGAGATGTTTCTCATTCAAGTCTCCGAACGAGCGTTTGTAGCTGACAACGCCCCGAATGTTGCGCGGTTCGTTCAACTTGAGCGACATGTCTTTCTTCTTGCAGCCGGCAAAGGTGAATGTTGCGGCAGCTGCGACAATTATCAGTATAGGTAGGATTCTGGAAGAATATCTCATCTTATAAATGTACTATGTCTGTGAAAAATCTGCGTTAATCTGTGTAATCTGTGGTGAAAACCTTGCAAAGATAATTCAAACCTTCTTAAGTTTGCACTATCTTTGCACACAAAAAAGACCGTGCAACGATATTTTATATACCTGGCTTATGATGGCACTGCTTATCACGGCTGGCAAATCCAGCCGAATGGAGTGAGTGTGCAGGAGTGTTTGATGAAGGCGCTGAGTACCTTGCTGCGTCGTGAGGTGGAAGTCGTGGGAGCGGGGCGTACCGATGCCGGGGTGCATGCCTCACTGATGGTAGCTCACTTTGACAGTGATTCTCCTCTGGACACTGTTTTTATGACGGATAAGCTGAATCGTCTGCTTCCTCCCGATATTTCCGTATACCGCTTGCGGGCCGTGAAGTCCGATGCACATGCCCGCTTTGATGCTACGGCGCGTATGTATAAATATTATGTCACTACCGCCAAGTCTCCTTTCAACCGCCAATATCGCTGCCGTCTGTTCCAAACGCCGGACTTTGAGCGGATGAATGAGGCTGCCCAAACCTTGTTTGACTATACGGACTTTACCAGCTTCAGCAAACTCCATACGGATGTCAAAACCAATAATTGCAAGATTATGCATGCCGCCTGGACCCGGGTAGACGATGTGACTTGGGTATTCACCATCCAGGCCGACCGGTTCCTGCGGAACATGGTACGTGCCATTGTCGGCACTCTGCTCGAAGTGGGTCGCGGAAAACTTTCTGTTGAAGGTTTCCGACGCGTCGTCGAACAGACGGACCGTTGCCAGGCAGGAACTTCCGTTCCCGGAAATGCATTGTTTCTGGTGGACGTAGCCTATCCGGAAACTACTTTTCTAGAATAAAAGAGGGATGTACTACAAAAACGTAGGCCCCTCCCTTTAATTTTTAATTCTTAATTTTTAATTGACTCTATGTGGTTATTACTTGCTTTCCTCTCTGCTGCCTTATTGGGATTTTACGATGTCTTCAAGAAGAAGTCGCTTCGTGACAATGCCGTACTGCCGGTGCTTTTCCTGAACACGCTGTTCTCGAGCCTGATATTTCTTCCTTTCATTCTGGTATCTGCCTTTGCGCCGTCGGTGTTGGGAGGTACGATGTTTGATGTTCCCGTGGTGGGGTGGGAGGTGCATAAGTTCATTATTGTCAAGTCGTTTATCGTGCTCTCTTCCTGGATATTCGGTTATTTCGGGATGAAGCATCTGCCGCTGACCATCGTGGGACCGATTAATGCGACGCGTCCCGTAATGGTGCTTGTAGGTGCCATGGTTGTGTTTGGCGAACGCTTGAACCTTTATCAATGGATTGGCGTGCTGCTTGCCATAGTGTCCTTCTTCATGCTGAGCCGTTCGGGCAAGAAAGAGGGAATCGACTTCAAGCATAACAAATGGATTCTTTTCATCGTGCTGGCTGCCGTTGCCGGAGCTGTCAGCGGGCTGTATGACAAATATCTGATGAAGCAGCTCAACCCGATGCTGGTGCAGTCGTGGTATAATGTCTACCAAGTCTTTATCATGTGCCCCATCATCCTGCTGTTGTGGTACCCCAAGCGAAAAGAAAGTACCCCGTTTCGTTGGGACTGGACCATTATCTGTATCTCCATTTTCCTTTGTGCGGCAGACTTTGTCTATTTTTATGCCCTGAGCTATGAGGACTCTATGATTTCCATCGTTTCGATGGTGCGTCGTGGAAGCGTTGTTGTTTCCTTCCTTTTCGGTGCGCTTTTCTTCCGTGAAAAGAATTTAAAAAGCAAGGCTGTCGACCTCATTTTGGTGTTGATTGGAATGTTCTTCCTATATTTGGGGAGTAAATAAACAAGAGATATATGGCAGAAGACCTATATATAAATGCTGGTAGCAAGACAGAGAAATATCGCGCTTTGCTTCCTCAACTGAAAAATCTGCTGGCAGGTGAAGATGACTTGATAGCCAATCTGGCGAATGTTTCGGCGGCGCTGAAAGAGACTTTCCATTTCTTTTGGGTAGGCTTCTATTTGGTGAAGGGTGAAGAATTGGTGTTAGGACCTTTCCAGGGACCGATAGCTTGTACGCGCATCAGGAAAGGCCGTGGTGTTTGCGGCACGGCATGGGATAGAGCCGAGACGTTGGTTGTGCCCGATGTGGATGCATTTCCCGGACATATAGCCTGCAGCTCGCTGTCGCGTTCGGAGATCGTGGTTCCGCTGAAGCGTGAGGACGGTGAAGTGTGGGGAGTATTGGATATTGACAGTGACGATTTGGGCGGTTTTGATGAAACAGATGCCCGTTTCCTTGAAGAAATGATTAAAATGTTATGATAAGAAAACTGAGTGCTTTTTTGATTTTGGCTTTCATCGGATGGGGGTATTTGCAGGCCCAGGAAGCCAAGACGTGTTTTAAGAATATGCCGGATTCTATATGTCCGTTGCTTAGCGCCGTGAACCGTGCGGATTTTATAGACTTTCTGGAAAGTAAGATGAAAGCTGAGGTGACCAACAGCTTTGGTGGTAAATCGGAAATGACGGAACTTTCTCCAGACTATATACATGTGAAGATGACGCCCCAGAGCTCGTGGCAGATGAAGCTCTTGCCTGTCAACGACAGCACGAAAGTGGTTTGTGTGGTATCTACGGTTTGTGCTCCGGCTTGCGACAGCCATGTCAAGTTCTATACGACAGACTGGAAGGAGCTGGTTGCTTCGTCCTACCTGCCGGCATTGCCCGTTCTGGATGATTTTATCGCTGAGGCCGCGGATACGGTGGATGTCTATGAGTATCAGGATGCCCGTCGCCAGGCCGACATGCTGCTGATGAAAGCGGACCTTTCTGCGAAGGATGCCACGTTGGCATTCACTTTTACCACGACCGATTACATGGGTAAAGAAGCGGCGGAGAAACTGAAACCGTTTGTCCGCCGTCCTATTGTTTATACTTGGAATCAAGGGAAGTTCGAGAAATCCTCTACTTCACTTTGATTCTGTCGAATCCCTCTCCATAGACTCCGATGACTGCACTTTGTGATACAAAGGCATTGGGGTCTATGTCTTTTATGAGCCGGAAAATGATGGTGGACTCCCGCTTCTTGGCCAGCACGAACAGCATTTTTATCTCTTTTCCCGTATAGAAGCCCGAGGCGTTGATGACCGTTGCACCTCTGTGAGGATATACCTGGATGTGCTTGGCTATCTCCTCATATTTATCGCTGATAATAAAGAATTGTACGGACTGGCGGGCACTGTTCACCACTTGGTCGAGCACGAAGCTGCATATGTATAGAGTAACGTAGCCATACACCACCTTTTCCCAATCTTTTAGAACAAAGTAACTGGACGAGATGATGATAAGGTCACATATCAACATGACTCTGCCCAGCGTGATGTCGCGGTACTTGTTGATTACGGCGGCAATGATGTCCGTGCCGCCAGTACTGCCGTTGTTGGAAAAGGCGATGCCGATGCCGCTACCGCAGAAGGAGGCACCGATGACACAAGCCATGAAAGGCTGGTCGTGCAGGAGGACAACACCCTCGGTCAGTTTCTGGATAATGGAAAGGAAAAAGGTCAGGGTGAATACGGCAAAGATTGTCTTTACGCTGAACTTCCATCCCAACACACGTAGGGCAAGCAATAGAAGCAGAAAATTGATGGCGAAGTACGTATATTGGACGGGAAATCCAGTGGCAAAATATACGATGGATGCAATGCCCGGTACGCCACCGGTAGTAATATCGTTGGGAAGCAGGAAGACTGTCCAGCCGATACCATATAAGACCATACCCAGGGCAATCATCAGATAATCCCGCAGTTCGCGCATGGTGTTCTGTCGGGAGGGAACATTTACTATTGTTTTCATTATAATTTTATGTGGTTGTGAAAATGCGGGGACAAAGATACAAAAGATATCATTTGTTTGTTTGAGTATAAGATTGATATTTATATTTTGATGTTACTATGAGTTTTAACATACAATAGCTTGCTTTGATAAAATAATTATCTATATTCGCTTTTATAATTAACGGTGATTATTGACTTAGATGACTATGAAACCACTTTACCAAGATCTGCCATTCCCAATAGACAGTCATATACATTATTATATAGAAGACTTGCCGCACTTCATTGTACCTTGGCATTATCATCCGGCCATAGAGATAATGTATATAACTAGAGGTATAGGAACCCGTTTTGTTGGGGATTGCATAGAACAGTATGAGGAGGGGGATGTATGTATGATTGGCCCTAATCTCCCTCATGAATGGCGTAATGATGATGCTTATTTTGATAAGGAGTCTGGTTTGCGTGCTACGTGTATCTGTCTGTTCTTTAAACGTGAGATATTTGATCCGAATTTTATCAGATTACCAGAAATGAATAATATTCGTGATTTGATAGAGAGATCACGGCGTGGACTGAAGTTTACCGGAAAATCGAAATTAGAGATAACCCGGTTTATAAGGAGTTCGGTGAATGATGTAGGGGTTCGGAAGGTAACGAATCTTTTAACACTTCTTGAGCTGATGGCCACATCGACTGAGTATGAGTTACTGGCCTCAGTGGGATTTACGAATTCTGTAAATTCAGAAGATTTTGAGAGATTTAATAAGGTATACAAGTTTCTCGTCAAGAACTTTGCGACTTCCATTAGGTTGGAAGAAGTTTCGACTTTGGTTGGATTGACCCCGACAGCTTTTTGCCGTTATTTCAAGGAGAGGACCAAGAAAACCTTTGTAGAATATCTGAACGAAATGCGTATCGGTTATTCGAAAAAACTATTACTGGAAAACAAAATGAAGATTTCTACTATCAGTGGGGAAGTCGGATTCCCTAACTTATCTAATTTTATATCCCAATTTAAAAAAGTGACAGGAATGTCCCCGTCGCAGTTCCAAAAGCAGTTTGGAGTAAAGGCTAAACAAGCCATTTGATTCTACTATTTTATCATTGAATATTTGGTGGTTAGAGCCTTGGTTTTCTACTTTTTTTGCAAGGTTTTATCCATTTGCTGCGAATAATGGTAAAATACCATAATTATCGGAAAATATAGAGGAAAGAGCGAGTTCCATATCAGCGTACTTTTGCAATATAAGATTTTAAAAGTATGATGCTGATGAATGATAAGAGAACAAATGAGTCGCCTTTGCTCTTTATAAAGGATTCTTTGATCGGTGAAAATGTGAAGAGGAGTTTGAAGACTTTGGCTGATTTACGAGGTGTTTTTCATAATTGTGAGGCTTATGAACAGATGTCTCCTGATACTTTATTGTATGAGGTGACTTGTCATCTGCCGGTTGAAGAAGGAACGCCAGGGGGACTCTATTTCGGAATCACGAGAATTTATCCAGGTAAGGTTGGTGATGAGTATTTCATGACCAAAGGACATTTTCATGCCAATATGAATCGTGGGGAGTACTATTGGGGAGTGGAAGGTGAAGGCAGATTGATTATGATGGATCAGAACCGAAGGGTTTGGAGTGAGCGGATGTTTCCGGGTAGTCTTCATTATATACCTGGAGGGGTGGCCCATCGTGTGGCAAATATAGGATATTCTGTTCTGTCATTCGCTGCTTGTTGGCCTTCGGACGCAGGACATGATTATCAAGTGATTTTGGAGAACGGGTTTTCTGCATCTTTACAGTGTGTGAATGGCAATCCCCAATTGATAGAAATATGAATATGAAGTATATCATAGCTGTAGATTTGGGAGGAACCATTACAAAAGTCGGTCTCTTACGCAATGGAGAACTGGTAGACTATGTAAAAATGCCTTCTCGTCAAGATTTGGATATGACAGCAAGTTTGCCGGAGATTGAAAATGCAATTGATTTCCTGCTAAATTCAAATGGTGTGAAGCGCCTCTTTGGAGTGGGTATAGCTTTTCCAGGGCTAGTAAATAATAAAAAAAGCATTATTATATCTACGAATGAAAAATATGATGATGGAGTGGAGCTTGATTTGGATAGATGGGCGGATGAACATTGGGGAGCCCCCTTTTACATTGATAATGACGCACGGCTTGCAGCAATTGGAGAATGGCAATATGGGAGCGGCAGAGGATATGATAGCGTTGTTATGATGACTATTGGTACGGGCATAGGATCGGGAGTCATTATGAATGGTGAGGTAATGTATGGAAAGCACTTTCAAGCAGGTTCGTTGGGTGGCCATTTTGTAGTAGACTACAAAGGAAGGTTATGCTCTTGTGGAAACAAGGGGTGTGTGGAGGCTTTGTCCTCTTCATTCTTCCTTCATAAAATTATAAAGGATCATGCTTGCCTGTCTCCTTCGTTTAAAATGTCATCTCAGAATTATGATTTTAAAGAAATCTTCCAATTGGCGGAACAAGGAAATAGAGACGCGTTATTGGTACGAAATGAATGCATTGAAATATGGGGAGCTGCTGTTATAAATTTTATTCATGCTTATGATCCTGAAGTGGTGATACTTGGAGGGGGAATCATGAATAGCCATAAAGTGATAGTGCCTTATATCGAGGAACGGGTGTCAAAGTTTGCCTGGACTCCGAGTGCAAAAGTATCTGTGGTAGTTTCTAGCTTGGGAGATTATGCAGCTTTGTATGGTTTGGAATATTGTTTAAGAAAAAAGATAAAAGATGAAGTATTTGGAAAATCCAGTGTAAGCTGCCCCCTAAAACCAAGCGATTCTGCCCCCTTGTGCTAAA